>NZ_JAWHPJ010000017.1:0-14929 GCF_032587815.1 Pseudomonas syringae group sp. 26L6 | reverse complement strand
GGACGCTCCGCGTCCTCTTGCGACGCAGAGCGTCGAGACCCGCATTCCCACGCGGAGCGTAGGGAACGATAACCTCAACTTCGTGCTGAAGCTTTGACTATCGTACGACGCTCTGCGTCGCATGCCGTTCTGGACGCTCCGCGTCCTCTTGCGACGCAGAGCGTCGAGACCCGCATTCCCACGCGGAGCGTAGGGAACGATAATCTCAACTCCGTGCTGAAGCTTTGACTATCGTGCGACGCTCCGCGTCGCATGCCGTTCCGGACGCTCTGCGTCCTCTCGACGACGCAGAGCGTCGAGACCCGCATTCCCACGCGAGCGTAGGGAACGATAACCTCAACTTCGTGCTGAAGCTTTGACTATCGTGCGACGCTCCGCGTCGCATGCCGTTCTGGACGCTCCGCGTCCTCTTGACGACGCAGAGCCTGCGTGAGCGTGAGGGACGATTTAGCCCCTGTCATGCACCAACCGCCCACCCGACCAAGTCTGCTTCACCGTCCGGTCATCACCAATCGTCATCAGCACAAACAGAATCTCTTCGATGTCTTTAGCCTGTTTCAACCGGTATGACAGCAGCGGGGTGGCGTTGTAGTCCAGCACCAGAAAGTCGGCTTCGTTGCCGGGCTTCAAGCTGCCGACCTTGTCTTCCAGTCGCAATGCGCGTGCGCCGCCCAATGTCGCCAGATAGAGCGACTTGAACGGATTGAGCCGTGCGCCCTGCATTTGCATGACCTTGTAAGCTTCGTTCAAGGTTTGCAGAATCGAAAAACTGGTGCCGCCGCCCACGTCGGTGCCCAGGCCTACATTCACCTTGTGCTTTTCGGCCATCGGCAGGTTGAACAGGCCGCTGCCCAGAAACAGGTTGGAGGTCGGGCAGAAGGCAATCGCCGAACCGGTCTGCGCCAGTCGTGCGCACTGTTCGTCGCACAAGTGCACGCCATGGGCGAACACCGAGCGCTCGCCGAGCAGGTTGAAGTGATCGTATACATCCAGGTAATGCTTGCGCTCGGGGAACAGCGCCTTGACCCACTCGATCTCCTGAAGGTTTTCGCTGATGTGGGTCTGCAGGTACAGGCCGGGATGCTCAGTAAGCAACTGCCCAGCTAGGCTCAATTGCTCCGGGCTGCTGGTCGGCGCGAATCGCGGGGTCACTGCGTAGCTCAAACGCCCTTTACCGTGCCAGCGCTCGATCAGCGCCTTGCTGTCGGCATACCCGGATTCTGGCGTATCAACCAGATAATCCGGCGCATTGCGGTCCATCATCACCTTGCCGGCGATCATGCGCAGATCGAGTGCCTGAGCCGCATTGAAAAACGCCTCGACCGATTCTTTATGCACGCTGCCGAACACCAGCGCTGTGGTCGTACCGTTGCGCAGCAGTTCCTTGATAAAGATGTCCGCCACTTGCGCTGAATGCTCGGGGTCGGCGAACTGGCTTTCGCAGGGGAAAGTGTAGGTGTTGAGCCAGTCCAGTAGTTGCTCGCCGTACGCGCCGATCATGCCGGTTTGCGGCAAGTGGATATGGGTGTCGATGAAGCCCGGAGTGATCAGTGCGTCCGGGTATTCGATAAGCTCGACATCGCTGTCGAGGCTATCGAGCAAATCGGCAGCAGGGCCCACTGAAATGATTTTGCCGTTTTCGACCTGCAACAGGCCATCGGCAAAATACTCATAAGACGCCTCTACTGCCACCTCCGCGGGGTCGGCAATGCTGTGAAGGATGGCGGCGCGGTAGGCTTTACGGCGGGAAACTGAACTCATGGCACTCTCGTTGTGACTCATTGCGACTGACTGCGGCGTGATGCGGGCAGCAGTCTGGCGATTGGTTCGGCATTGGCACTGTGCTGGCCAAAGCTTGCGTTGTAGGTGGCGATTATTTCGGCGGCGATGGACACCGCGATCTCGATAGGCAGCTTGCCTTTGACTTCCGCGAGGCCCATCGGGCAACGCATGCGTTGCAGCAGGCTGGCGTCGAAACCGCGTTCCCGCAAGCGATGTTCGAACTTGACGCGCTTGGTTTTCGAGCCGATCAGCCCGAAGTAAGCAAAGTCGCCGCGCTTGAGGATTGCAGCAGTCAGCTCAAGGTCCAGTTGATGGTTGTGGGTCATGACAATGCAGTAAGTGCCGACTGGCAACTGCGCGACCTCGTCGACCGGCTCTTCACTGACGATCTTCAACACGCCCTCGGGCATCGGCTCGGGGAATTCGTTCTCACGTGCATCGATCCAGCGCACCCGGCAGGGCAGGCTGGCCAGCAGTGGCACCAGCGCACGGCCAACATGACCGGCACCAAACACGGCGATTTGTGCGACTGGTTCGCCCATGGGTTCGAACAGCAGCACATTGACGCCGCCACAGCACTGACCGAGGCTTGCGCCGAGGTTGAAACGTTCCAGACGCGTCTGCCGGCTGCCGCTGGCCAGCATCTCACGGGCGATTTGCATGGCCTTGTACTCCAGGTGCCCGCCGCCGATGGTGTCGTGGATATGCTCGGCACAGACCACCATCTTCGAGCCGGCGTTGCGTGGCGTCGAGCCCAGCTCCTCGATGATGGTCACCAGAATGCCGGGTTCTCCACGGGCCTGTAGCTCGGCCAGGGCGCTGATCCAGTTGTTCATTTCTGCTCCAGGACAGAATGATCCAGGCCAGGCGCCTTCTCGAGCAAGCTCGCTCCCACGGGGGCATCCTGAATAGGTGAAGGCGAGCCTGGCGAAGCTTCACTTACCCGCGAAGGGGCGGAAACAATCGGCTCGGCACCTTCGCCGGATGCGCGACGCGCAGCGCTTTTCTGGCGCATCTGCTCACAGCCCCACAACACTTTTTCCGGAGTTGCAGGCGCGTCAATGTCCGGTTGATGGCGATAATCACCCAGGCTCGCCACAGCGTCCTTGATTGCGCACCAGGCCGCGATGCCGAGCATGAACGGTGGCTCGCCCACTGCCTTGGAGTGGAATACGGTGTCTTCCGGGTTCTTGCGGTTCTCCACCAGCTTGATGCGCAGATCAAGCGGCATGTCCGCCACCGCAGGGATCTTGTAGGACGCCGGGCCGCTGGTCATCAGCCTGCCCTTGTCGTTCCACACCAGTTCCTCGGTGGTCAGCCAGCCTGCGCCTTGAATGTAGCCGCCTTCGACCTGGCCGATATCGATGGCCGGGTTCAGCGAGGCACCGACGTCGTGCAGAATGTCGGTGCGCAACATCTTGTACTCGCCTGTCAGCGTGTCGACGATGACCTCGACGCATGCCGCACCAAACGCGTAGTAATAGAACGGTCGGCCACGCGCCTGGCTGCGGTCATAGAAAATCTTCGGCGTCTTGTAATAGCCGGTGCTGGACAACGAAACCTGGCCCATCCATGCCAACTGTGCCAGCTCGGCGAAGGGCAGGAAAATATCGCCGATCCGCACATGGCCGTTGCGAAACTCGACTTCTGTTTCTGCCACCTGATAGTGCCGGGCTGCGAACTCCACCAGCCGCCGCTTGAGGGTTTCAGCGGCATTCTGCGCGGCCTTGCCGTTCAGGTCGGTGCCGCTTGAGGCCGCAGTGGGCGAGGTGTTCGGCACCTTGTCAGTGTTGGTGGCGGTGATCTGAATACGGTCAATGTCCACCTGAAACACTTCAGCCACGACCTGCGCGACTTTGGTGTTCAAACCCTGGCCCATCTCGGTGCCGCCATGGTTCAGGTGGATGCTGCCGTCGGTGTAGATGTGAATCAGCGCGCCTGCCTGATTGAGGAAGCTGGCGGTAAAGGAAATGCCGAATTTGACCGGCGTCAGCGCCAGCCCTTTTTTCAGGATCGGGCTTCCGGCATTGAACGTGCGAATGGCTTCGCGGCGCTCGGCATACTGGCTGCTCTGTTCGAGGTCGGCGGTCATCTCTTCCAGCAGGTTGTGCTCGACCGTCTGGTAATAGTGCGTGACGTTACGCTCGGTCTTGCCGTAATAGTTGGCCTTGCGCACCGCCAGCGGGTCCTTGCCGAGGAAACGTGCGATGCAGTCCATGACCTCTTCGATGGCGACCATGCCTTGCGGGCCGCCAAAGCCACGGTAGGCCGTGTTGGACGCGGTGTGAGTCTTGCAGCGGTGGCCGTTGACCGTGGCTTCGCCCAGATAGTAGGCGTTGTCGGCGTGAAACATGGCGCGGTCGACAATCGACGCGGACAGGTCCGGCGAGTAGCCGCAGTTGCCTGCCAGATCCAGCTCTATACCCTGCAAACGACCCTCGCCGTCGAAGCCCACGTCGTACTCGATGTAGAACGGGTGGCGCTTGCCGGTCATCTGCATGTCTTCAAAACGTTGCAGGCGCATCTTGGTGGGCTGGCCGGTCAGCCGGGCAATCACGGCGCACAGGCAGGCCGGGCTCGCCGCCTGGGTTTCCTTGCCGCCAAAGCCACCGCCCATGCGCCGCATGTCGACCACGATGCGGTTCATCGGCACGCCCAGCACCTCGGCCACCAGCTTCTGGATTTCCGTGGGGTTCTGGGTCGAGCAATAGACAATCATGCCGCCGTCTTCAGTCGGCATCACCGAGGATATCTGGGTTTCCAGATAAAAATGTTCCTGACCGCCGATGTGCAGGTTGCCCTGCAAACGGTGGGTTGCGCCTGCCAGCGCTGCGGCCGAATCGCCACGTTTGTGCGTGTGGCTGTCGAGCACAAAGTGTTTCTGACGCAGCGCTTGAACCACATCCAGCACCGGCTCCAGGTCCTCATATTCGATAATCGCCGCCATTGCCGCCTGCCGGGCAATGTCCAGATCGCGAGCAGCAACGGCAAGCACCGGTTGACCGACAAACTCCACCGTGTCGATGGCCAGCAACGGATCGCCGGGCAGCAACGGCCCGATGTCCTTCAGCCCCGGAATATCCTGATGAGTAATCGCAATGCGTACGCCGTCGAAGGCGTAGCAGGGCGAGGTGTCGATGCTGATGATTCGCGCGTGGGCACGGTCGGAAAGATGTGCATACACATGCAACTGATTGGGAAACTCCAGGCGATCATCGATATACACCGCTTCGCCGGACACATGCTTGTCGGCGCTGTCATGCTTGACGCTGCGACCGACGCCAGTGCTCAAGCCCTGCTGAAACACGGCGAGCATTTCGGCCTGGGTAATGGATGGAGAATGCTCAGACATAGTCAGTCACCCGCGTTGCGACGGCAGGTGTCTGCACTTCGATGAAATACTTGCGCAGCAGGTTCTGCGCGCTCAACAGGCGATATTCCTTGCTGGCACGGAAGTCCGAAAGCGGCGTGAAATCTTCGCTCAGTGCGGCGCAGGCCTGCTCAACGGTTTCATTGCTCCAGAGCTGACCGACCAGGGCTCGCTCGCAGGCCGCTGCGCGCTTCGGAATCGCCGCCATGCCGCCATACGCCACACGTGCCTCGCGGATCACGCCGTCTTCTATGGTCAGGCGGAATGCCGCACAGACCGCCGAAATGTCGTCATCCAGGCGTTTTGAAACTTTATAGGCACGAAAGGTCTGCAGTGGATTGGCGGTCGGCACGATGATCTTTTCGATGAACTCACTTTCCTGGCGAGCCGTGACCTTGTAGTCGATGAAGTAATCCTCCAGCGCCAGCGTGCGTTGGCTGTTGCCTTTGCGCAGCACGATCTGCGCGCCAAGGGCGATCAGCAGGGGCGGGGAGTCGCCAATCGGCGAGGCATTGCCGATATTGCCACCCAGCGTGCCCTGATTGCGGATCTGCAACGAGGCGAAGCGCTGCAGTAACTCGCCAAAGTCCGGGTATTCGGCCTTTAGTGCTGCATAACAATCGGTCAGCGGAGTGGCCGCGCCGATCTCCAGACGGTCGTTGAAACGCTTCACGCCCTTCATCTCGTCGATGTGTCCGACGTAAATCATCACCGGCAACTGTTTGTGAAATTGGGTGACTTCCAGCGCCAGATCAGTGCCGCCCGCCAGCAGACGGGCCTGCGGATGGCTGCCATAAAGGTCGGCCAGGTCTGCCACGGTCAGCGGAATGAAGCAGTTTTTTTCGCCGTCGCTCAGTGCTTCGGTCTGGGCCGGGGTGATTGCCCGCAGGCGCTCGACCGTCTCAGCCTGGCGCCGATCGAACTGATCCGGCTGGCGCTGGCTGCAAGACTGCTCGGCGGCGGCCAGAATAGGGCGATAACCGGTGCAGCGGCACAAATTGCCTGCCAACGCCTCGTGAGCCTGATGCGCGTTGGCGTCGGTGCTGTTCTTTTGCAGGGCAAACAGCGACATCACAAAGCCTGGGGTACAGAAGCCGCATTGCGAGCCGTGACACTCGACCATGGCCTGTTGCACGCTGTGCAACTGACCCTGGTGCTTGAGGTCTTCGACGCTGATCAATTGCTTGCCGTGCAGCGACGCCATGAACGTCAGGCACGAATTGAGGCTGCGATAACGCAACATTTGCTTGCCATCGGCGTCACTGTGCAACTCGCCAACCACGACGGTGCAGGCACCGCAGTCTCCGCTGGCACAACCTTCCTTGGTACCGGGCTTGTGTGCCTGCTCACGCAGGTAGGTCAGCACGGTCATGTTCGGATTCAGGCTGCGCTCGGTTTTTAGCTCTTGGTTCAAAAGGAACTGAATCACGGCGCAAAGCCCTCACATTTATTGTCATCAGACATGTCGATGAATCTATCAGCTCTGCTTATTGGGTCAATTTGTTTCTGACTTAAGAGTCAGGAAATTGAGTTTTTCAGCAATCTGCCGATCAGAGGCACACTGGTTCTTGAGTCGCCCATTGGGTTGTATTCAAGGTTTTGCGTATTTCGTGCCAGTTTCCGCGTCTATGGCCCTGCGCCATCCGTACCGGTTGCGCTACACTTCGCGGCTTGCATGCAGAACTGGTTTTTTTGAAGGATAGTCATGACGTTCAAGGCCCCGGACAGCCTCGCTGAGCAAATTGCTCATCATCTTGCCGAGCGGATCATTCGCGGTGAGCTCAAGCCTGGAGAGCGTATTCAGGAACAGAAAGTCACGCAGGCGTTGAACGTCAGCCGTGGTTCTGTGCGCGAAGCATTATTGATTCTGGAGCGCCGCCATTTGGTGGTGATCCTGCCGCGTCGGGGGGCACAGGTCACTGTGCTCAACGCGCATAACGTGACCAGCCTGTGTGGCCTGATGAGCGAGCTGTACATTCTGCTGGCCAATGCAGTGGTCGAGCGCTGGCGCACCGAGGATGATCTTGCGCCGTTCGTGCAGATACAGCAGCGTCTGCAGGTCAGCTTCGAGCAGCAGGACGTCAAGGCATTTGTCGAAGAGAGCTTCAATGTCATGCGCGCTGCCTATCCGTTCGCCAGCAACCCGTACCTCGAAGAAACGGTCGAGAACCTGCAGCCGTCCATGAGCCGCAGCTATTTCCTCGCGATCGAGCAACGCAAGGCCGATATGGGCGACTACCTGGCGCTGTTCGACGAGTTGCTTGGCGCGGTGATCGCGCGGGATCTGCCGAAAATTCGTGCTGTGCTGATCGCCTACTGTCAGCGCAGCTGCCAGCTGGTGCTGGCCGCCCTGGCAGCGGACTGACGCCATGCGCCTGAAGTGCATCAAGCTGGCAGGGTTCAAGTCGTTCGTCGATCCCACCACGGTGAACTTCCCCAGTAACATGGCGGCCGTTGTCGGCCCCAATGGCTGTGGCAAATCCAACATCATCGACGCCGTGCGCTGGGTCATGGGCGAAAGCTCGGCCAAGAACCTGCGCGGCGAGTCGATGACCGACGTCATCTTCAACGGCTCAACCAGCCGTAAACCGGTCAGCCAGGCCAGCATCGAGCTGGTATTCGATAACTCCGACGGCACGCTGGTTGGCGAGTACGCGGCGTATGCGGAAATCTCCATTCGCCGCAAAGTGACGCGCGACAGCCAGAACAGCTACTACCTCAACGGCACCAAATGCCGCCGTCGCGACATTACCGACATCTTCCTTGGCACCGGCCTGGGGCCGCGCAGCTATTCGATCATCGAGCAGGGCATGATCTCCAAGCTGATCGAAGCCAAGCCGGAAGACCTGCGCAACTTTATCGAAGAAGCCGCCGGGATCTCCAAATACAAGGAGCGCCGTCGGGAAACCGAAAACCGTATTCGCCGCACCCACGAGAACCTGGCGCGCCTGACTGACCTTCGGGAAGAACTCGAGCGTCAGTTGGAGCGTCTGCACCGGCAGGCTCAGGCCGCCGAGAAGTATCAGGAATACAAGGCCGAAGAACGCCAGTTGAAGGCGCAACTGTCGGCCCTGCGCTGGCAGGCGCTGAATGATCTGGTGGGGCAGCGCGAGGCAGTGATCGGCAATCAGGAGATCGGTTTTGAAGCGCTGGTGGCTGATCAGCGCAGCGCCGATGCCAGCATCGAAAGGCTGCGCGACGGCCATCATGATCTGTCCGAACGCTTCAACCTGGTGCAGGGCCGTTTTTATTCGGTCGGTGGCGACATCGCCCGCGTCGAGCAGAGCATCCAGCACGGTCAGCAGCGGCTGCGTCAATTGCAGGACGACCTGCGCGAAGCAGAGCGCGCCCGCCAGGAAACCGAATCCCATCTCGGCCACGACACCACCTTGCTTGCCACCCTGGGCGAAGAGCTGGAGATGCTTGAGCCCGAGCAGGAAATGACCAGCGCCGCCGCCGAAGAATCGGCCATTGCCCTGGAAGACGCCGAAGCGGCCATGCAGGGCTGGCAGGAGAAGTGGGACGTCTTCAATCAGCAATCCGCCGAGCCACAGCGCCAGGCGCAGGTCCAGCAGTCGCGCATTCAGCAACTTGAACAAAGCATCGAACGCCTGGCCGAACGCCAGCGGCGTCTGGCCGAAGAGCGTCAGTTGCTGGCCGCCGATCCTGAAGATGCGGCCATTCTGGAATTGAGCGAAGACCTCGCCACCCGTGACATGACCCTTGAAGAGCTGCACGCAGGCGAAGAGCAGGCGGTCGAGCGTCTTGAGCAATTGCGTGAAGCTCTGCAGCAGGCCAGTCAGGCGCAACAGCAGGCGCAGGGCGAGCTGCAACGTCTCAACGGGCGTTTGGCTTCCCTGGAAGCGCTGCAACAGGCGGCACTTGACCCGGACACCGGCACCGCCGAATGGCTGCGCGATCAGCAACTGGCCGAGCGCCCGCGTCTGGCCGAGGGGCTGAGTGTCGAAGCGGGCTGGGAGCTGGCCGTGGAGACCGTGCTCGGCGCGGATTTGCAGGCTGTGCTGGTGGATGACTTCGGCGCGCTTGATCTGGCGAACTTCCAGCAGGGCGATCTGCGCTTGCTCAGCGCCGGTGCCGATACAGTGCGGGTGCCTGGCAGCCTGCTGGAGAAAGTGGACAGTACGGTTGATCTGTCCGCCTGGCTGGGCCAGGTGATTCCGGTCGAGGATCTGGACGAAGCGCTGGCGCGACGTGCGCAACTCAGCGCCGGACAAAGCCTGATCAGCCGTGACGGCTATTGGGTCGGGCGGCACTTTTTACGTGTGCGACGTGCCAGCGAGGCGCAGAGTGGCGTGCTGGCGCGGGGGCAGGAGTTACAAAGGCTGGGCTTGGAGCGTGATGAGCGCGAAGCGACGCTGGCTACGCTTGAAGAGCAATTGCTGGTGCTGCGCGAGCAACAATCGCAGCAGGAAGAAGCCCGCGAGCAACTGCGCCGCCGCGTGCAGGACGAAACCCGTCAGCAAAGCGAGTTGAAGGCGCAACTGTCGGCGGTCAGGGTGAAGGTCGAGCAGTTGACCCTGCGTCGTACTCGTCTGGACGAAGAGCTGGCCGAGCTGGGCGAGCAACGCGCTGTCGAGCACGAGCACCTCGGCGAATCGCGCTTGCAATTGCAGGATGCACTGGACAGCATGGCGCAGGATACCGAACAGCGCGAAGTGCTTCAGGCGCAGCGTGATGCGCTGCGTGAGCGTCTGGATAGGATTCGCCAGGATGCTCGGCAGCACAAGGATCACAGTCATCAACTGGCGGTGCGTCTGGGCTCGCTCAAGGCGCAGTACGATTCGACGCGTCAGGCGCTGGAGCGCCTGCGCATGCAGTCCGAAAGGCTGACCGAAAAACGCGAGCAACTGAGTCTGAATCTGGAGGAGGGCGAGGCACCGCTTGAAGAACTGCGCCTCAAGCTTGAAGAGCTGCTGGAGCGGCGCATGGTGGTCGATGATGAAATGCGCATCGCCAAGAACGCCCTCGAAGACGCTGACCGCGAACTGCGTGAAGCCGAAAAGCGCCGGACCCAGGCCGAACAGCAATCGCAGCTCCTGCGCGGCCAGCTTGAGCAGCAACGTCTGGAATGGCAGTCGCTGACGGTGCGCCGCACGGCGTTGCAGGACCAATTGCACGAGGACGGCTACGACCTGCACGGCGTGCTCGCCACGTTGACCCCTGATGCCAGCGAGCAGGCGGCCGAGCAGCAACTGGAGAGCATCGCCGGGCGTATTCAGCGTCTGGGGGCGATCAACCTCGCCGCCATTGACGAGTACCAGCAGCAATCCGAACGCAAGCGTTATCTGGATGCGCAGGATGCTGATCTGGTGGAAGCACTCGACACGCTGGAAAACGTCATCCGCAAGATCGATAAAGAAACCCGAAACCGTTTCAAAGATACCTTCGATCAGATAAATAGCGGAATTCAGGCACTTTTCCCAAAAGTTTTCGGTGGTGGCTCCGCTTATTTGGAACTGACGGGCGAAGATTTACTCGATACAGGGGTGACAATCATGGCGCGCCCTCCCGGCAAGAAGAACAGCACCATTCATCTGCTGTCGGGTGGGGAAAAAGCCTTGACTGCACTTGCGCTGGTTTTTGCCATTTTCAAACTCAATCCTGCGCCGTTTTGCATGCTTGATGAGGTGGATGCGCCGCTGGATGACGCCAACGTGGGTCGCTATGCGCGGTTAGTGAAAGAAATGTCACAAACTGTTCAGTTCATCTACATCACCCACAACAAGATCGCCATGGAAATGGCTGACCAATTGATGGGTGTGACGATGCATGAACCAGGCTGTTCGCGGCTGGTAGCGGTGGATGTAGAGCAAGCGATGGCGCTGGTGGACGCCTGAGTTCGGGCCTGATTCAGCGGCGAAATGGCTGCGTAAGCGCCTGAAAATGTGACGGTTGTGTGATAGATGGCACTTTGGGCGGCGAAGAGACGTAACGGACGGTGTAAAGTTGCCTTTGGTCGTGCTAGTTTAGTGACCACTTTTTATTTTCGCGTGGGCAAATTGCCAGTCAGAACATAGACTTGGCACCACGTATTAAAGGGGTTTAGGCCCTTATTTTCAGATTTCTTCATTAGAGGCACTGGATTACATGGAAATCGGTCTGCGCGAGTGGCTGATCGTCATCGGCATAATAGTCATTGCCGGTATTCTCTTTGATGGCTGGCGCCGTATGCGCGGCAGCAAAGGTAAATTGAAATTCAGGCTGGATCGAAGCTTCTCCAATCTTCCGGATGAGGAGGAAACCACGTCGGCCGAAGTGCTCGGGCCGCCCCGTGTGCTGGACACCCACAAGGAACCGCAACTCGATGAGCATGATTTGCCATCGATGAGCGCCAGCCCGCGTGAAGGCAAGCGCAGCAACAGTGACAAGCGTGGCAACAGCGACAAGAAGCGCAAGGATGAACCGCAGCAGGGTGACCTGAATCTGGATCTGGACGGCCCGAGCCTGTTCACCGGGCGTGACGATGACTTCCCGGACGACAAGCCTGCCCAGCGCATCACTGAGGACAAGGACCTGCCTCCGGTTGAGGAAGTGCTGGTCATCAGCGTTATTTCGCGCAGTGAAGGCGGCTTCAAGGGCCCTGCGTTGTTGCAGAACATTCTGGAAAGCGGTCTGCGTTTTGGCGAGATGGATATTTTCCACCGTCACGAAAGCATGGCAGGCAACGGCGAAGTGCTGTTCTCGATGGCCAATGCGGTCAAGCCCGGCGTGTTCGATCTGGACGATATCGACCATTTCAGCACCCGTGCCGTGAGCTTCTTCCTTGGTTTGCCAGGCCCGCGTCATCCCAAGCAGGCCTTCGACGTCATGGTTGCCGCAGCCCGCAAGCTGGCCCATGAACTGGATGGCGAACTGAAAGATGACCAGCGCAGCGTCATGACCGCGCAAACCATCGAGCATTACCGTCAGCGCATCGTTGAATTCGAGCGCCGTGCGCTGACTCAGCGTCGCGGTTAAGCGAATCCTTGTCCACGTCCCGATCAGGAGCATGCTCCGGCAGGCCTTTTCGGGACCTGGGCTTGAACAGAACAGAGCCAACAGATTGAGCAGCCTCGGCTGCTCTTTTGCTTTTTGAGAGAACACCGTATGAAGGCCGTCGAAACCCGAATCTTGGAACTGCGTGCAGAGCTGGATGAGCACAACTACCGCTATCACGTGCTGGATGAGCCCAGCATCCCGGATGTCGAGTACGACCGCCTGTTTCACGAACTCAAGGCCCTCGAGGCAGAAAACCCGCATCTGGTCACGCCGGATTCGCCGACGCAACGGGTCGGCAGTGCCGCTTTGTCGGCGTTCACCCAGGTGCGACACGAAATGCCGATGCTCAGCCTGGGTAACGCTTTCGAAGAAAGCGACATGCTCGAGTTTGACCGGCGGGTAACCGAAGGGCTGGATTTGCCTGCCGGGGACCTGTTTGGTGCGGGCAGCAAGGTGCAGTACAGCTGCGAGCCCAAGCTGGACGGTCTGGCAGTCAGCCTGCTGTATCGCGATGGAGCGCTGGTACGCGGTGCGACGCGTGGGGATGGGACCACCGGCGAGGACATCAGCGTCAATGTACGCACCGTGCGCAACATCCCGCTCAAGCTAAAAGGCAAGGGCTGGCCGGATGTGCTGGAAGTGCGCGGCGAAGTGTTCATGTCCAAGGCAGGTTTCGAGCGGCTCAACGCCAGCCAGCTGGAAATCGGCGGCAAAACCTTCGCCAACCCGCGCAATGCAGCGGCGGGCAGCCTGCGCCAACTGGACTCGAAAATCACTGCCAATCGTCCGCTGGAATTCTGCTGCTATGGCCTGGGGCAGACTTCGGCGGAAATCGCCGACACTCACATCGGTGTGCTTGAAACGTTGAAAAAATGGGGCATGCCGGTCAGTCACGAGCTGAAGCTGGCGAATGGCGTCGAGGACTGTCTGGACTATTACCGCGATATCGGTGAGCGGCGCCTGACGCTGAGCTACGAGATCGATGGTGTGGTGTTCAAGGTCAACAACCTGGCTGCGCAGCGCGAACTGGGCTTTCGCGCCCGCGAGCCACGCTGGGCGATCGCCCATAAATTCCCGGCCATGGAAGAGCTGACCGAGTTGCTGGATGTCGAGTTCCAGGTAGGCCGTACCGGTGCGGTAACGCCGGTCGCGCGCCTCAAGCCGGTCAAGGTGGCTGGTGTCATGGTCGCTAACGCCACGCTGCACAACATGGATGAAGTGGCGCGGCTCGGCTTGATGATTGGCGACACGGTGATCATCCGTCGTGCCGGTGACGTGATTCCGCAGGTGGTGCAGGTAGTTGCCGAGCGCCGCCCCGAGAATGCCAGGGCGGTGCAGGTTCCACAGACCTGCCCGGTGTGCGGCTCGCATGTCGAGCGCACGCAGTTGATCAAACGCAGCAAGGGCAAGGAAACCGTCACCGAAGGTGCGGTGTATCGCTGCGTCGGGCGTCTGGCCTGCGGTGCGCAACTCAAGCAGGCGATCATCCACTATGTGTCACGTCGTGCGATGGACATCGAAGGGCTTGGCGACAAGACCATCGAGCAACTGGTCGATGAAAAACTCATTGGCTCGCCCGCCGACCTGTACAAGTTGAAATACGAACAAATCATCGACCTGGAAGGCTTTGCCGAAATTTCCAGCAACAAGCTGCTCAAGGCGATTGCCGACAGCCGACAGCCGACCCTGGCGCGCTTTATCTATGCCTTGGGTATTCCTGATGTGGGAGAAGAGACGGCCAAGGTGCTGGCGCGTTCGCTGGCGTCCCTGGACCGAGTCAAACAAGCATTGCCGGAAGTCCTGACGTACCTGCCGGATGTCGGTCTGGAAGTCGCCTACGAAATTCACAGCTTCTTCGAAGACGAGCACAACCGTAACGTCATTGATGCGCTGTTGGGCGAATGTGGACTGCAATTGCAGGACCAGGGCGAGTTGGGTGCCGAGTTTGCGGCCAGCACTACGCTCGAAGGGCTGATCGACAAACTACATATCCCGTCGGTAGGGCCGGGCGCTGCACAGAAACTGGCTGACAGGTTCGGCACGCTGGAGGCCATCATCAGCGCCGATTGGCTGGACATGCGCCAGACGCTGCCGGAGAAGCAGGCCAAATCAGTCCGTGATTTCTTCGACGACAGCGCACATGCCGAGCGTGCACGCGCCATAGAAGCCCAGCTCAAAGACTTCGGCATGCACTGGCGCAGCGAGAAAAAAACCGTCGAAGGCTTGCCGCTGGCCGGGCAGACCTGGGTACTGACGGGGTCGCTGGAACGCATGAGTCGCGACGTCGCCAAGGAAAAACTCGAAAGCCTTGGTGCCAAAGTCTCCGGCTCGGTCTCGGCCAAGACCCACACCGTGGTTGCAGGCCCCGGTGCAGGCTCGAAACTGACCAAGGCCAACGAGCTGGGGCTGACCGTACTGGACGAAGATGCGCTGCTCAAACGCCTGACCGAACTGGGCGTGACGGTTGACTGAGGCAGGCCGACGCTCCACTTGATTATCGTGCGCTCCGCCTCGCATGCCGTTCTGGACGCTCTGCGTCCGATCTTGAATGTGATGGTGCGGCGTAGATCTGTGACGCAGAGCGTCACGCACGGCATTCCCACGCTGGAGCGTGCGGAACGATAATCTCAACTACCGTGCAACGCTCCGCTTAGGCATGTCTTGATTATCGTGCGACGCTCCGCGTCGCATGCCGTTCTGGACGCTCTGCGTCCGGTCTTGAATGTGATGGTGCGGCGTAGATCTGTGACGCAGAGCGTCACGCACGGCATTCCCACG
>NZ_JAWHPJ010000016.1:0-1344 GCF_032587815.1 Pseudomonas syringae group sp. 26L6 | reverse complement strand
TAGTTGATGGGTTACTGGCACACGCCGGGCAGGAAATTCATCTCAAGGCCGGTAACAAGCTGATCATCGAAGCAGGGCTGGAGATCACCTTCAAAGCCGGTGGCTCCTTTATCAAAATCGACGCCGGCGGCGTGACGGTCAACGGCTCGCAGGTGAAGCTCAACTCAGGAGGCAGTCCTGGGAAAGGCTCGGAGGCGGCCCCGCTCTTGCCAGATCTGGCAGTACAGCCAGATAGGGGCGATTCAGGTGAAATGCTGGTTCCCGCACAGACACAGGCGATAAAACGCACGCCATTTTGTGAGGAATGCGCACAAGCAGCCGAGAAGGCAAACAAATGAATCAGGCCAATTATCTGTTGGTTGATGGCATGTTGCGGTCTGGGGCCGTAAAGCAACTTTATCGGCGTGACGAGCATCTTGAGATCGTTCCGCTGTATCTGGGCACACGTTGGGCTGGCGTCATGGATCTAGGGCCGATACTTGTACACGCACCTTATCCATCCAGACTGATAGAAGAGTGGCACCAATATCCTGAACAGCGGGCCGACGGCTGCATTTTTTTCAGCGATGCGCCTTTGAAAATCGTCTCGGCGCATTTGCAGCATTTTCTGAACCCGGTCGATTACCTGGGTAACTCAAGTCTGCTGCGTTTTGCAGATCCGCTGGTGATGCATTACTGGCTATCCAGCTACGGAGCTGAACAGTTGAGCCCGACGCTCGGGCCTATAGATCAACTGTGGGTCCAATCCCCTTTACGCAGTTGGCAGCGTAGTCTCGGCTCAACCATCACCACATTTGTTAATCAACGTCCGCAACAAACCTCTCAGCAGGGCTTCACTCTGCTGTGCGATCCGCAGTTGAAAGCCTTTGAAAGCTGTTATCGATGGCTGTTCGAAGAACGTATTCATGACTGGGTCAAGGCTCACGATCCGCAAGCCTTCGTGAAGCAAAGTGATGATCAGATCGAAAGCTGGCTGAATCGAGCTTTGGACAGCGGGCTCGCGTGGGGACTTATCAGTGAATACGCATTAGCGACATGGGCCGACATCTGCCACGACTGGGGTCTGGATTTCATCAACTCGCCACAAGGTCACTGCACCTCCTGGCAGACTTTATACCCCGAGCATCAGCACCTGGCCCCGGAACTGCGCATAGCCGCGCTTGATGAACACCGTCAAAAAGTCCGTAACAACAGGGATGCCCCGCATGACCGATAAACACGGCACACACCAGCAACGACGTGCCGCACTGTTCCCCAAGACTCCGGCGACGGCCACCAGCCTTTGTCCGTTCAGAGGACCGAACGTCGCCATCGTGCCGGTGCGCTACGCGCTGGATCGCTCCC
>NZ_JAWHPJ010000015.1:0-2605 GCF_032587815.1 Pseudomonas syringae group sp. 26L6 | reverse complement strand
GGTTAAGCACTGTGACGCGCTGTTCCACCAGCAGCGCATGGAAGTCTTCCGGCGAACGGGTCACTTCGCGAGGCACGATCACCAGTCGGCCGCCGTGCAGCAGCGCGCCGAAAATCTCCCAAACCGAGAAGTCGAAAGCGAATGAATGGAACAGCGTCCACACGTC
The DNA here is from genome assembly GCF_032587815.1 of Pseudomonas syringae group sp. 26L6. Classification (NCBI taxonomy): domain Bacteria; kingdom Pseudomonadati; phylum Pseudomonadota; class Gammaproteobacteria; order Pseudomonadales; family Pseudomonadaceae; genus Pseudomonas; species Pseudomonas syringae group sp. 26L6. Next base: position 2,439 of record NZ_JAWHPJ010000015.1, on the reverse strand, counting down.
CTTTTCGCTGAATTTGAACCAGTCATCCGTGGCAGCAAACAGGCGTATCAGGTTGTGATGAGCGAGCAAGGTACCTTTTGGCTTGCCGGTCGAGCCCGAGGTGTAGATCACGTAGGCCAGATTGTCCGGCGTGGTCTGGTTGACCGGGTTTTCCGTGCTGTAACTGTCCAGCGCATCCGCCAGATCCAGTGTCTGAACATGTGCAGGAATCGGTAACTGGCCAAGCAAATGTGCTTGAGTCAGCAACAGTTCGATGCCGCTGTCGTGCATCAGAAAACTCAGGCGATCCTGCGGGTAATCCGGGTCCAGTGGCACGTATGCGCCACCGGCCTTGAGGATCGCCAGCATCCCTACAATCATGTCCAGACTGCGTTCAGCGGCCAGCCCCACGCGAACATCCGGGCCAACGCCCTGCTCGCGCAGTTTATGGGCCAACTGGTTGGCGCGGCTGTTGAGCTGTTGATAGCTCAATTGCTCGCCAGCAAAAGTCAGAGCGATGGCCAGCGGCGTGCGCTCGGCCTGAGCTTCAATGCGTTGATGGGCGCAATATTCACTTGGATAAACCGCAAGGTTAGGGTTCCAGTCGCGCAGAGTGTCTTGCCGCTCATCGACGCTTAACAGCGGCAGATCAGCGATACGCTGGTTGGCGTCGCGGCACATGCCATTCAGCAGGTTGCGCCAATGCCCGGCCATGCGCTCGATGGTTGCGGCGTCGAACAGGTCGGTGGCGTAGGTCAACGAAGCGGCCAGGCCGTTCGGGCGTTCGCAGGTGTCCAGGGTCAGGTCGAACTGCGCCGTGTGTTTGTCGGACACCTGATATTCCAGGCGCAGACCGGCCAGTTCGCGGGCCTCGTTGTGGCCTTCGCTCTGGTGGTTGTAGGCCACCTGAAACAGTGGGCTGCGGCTCAAGTCGCGCTGCGGTTGCAGGGCTTCGACCAGTTGTTCGAACGGCAGGTCTTGATGGGCTTGGGCCTCGACAGCAGTCTGCTTGATCTGTTGCAGCAACCCGGCCACGGTGGTTTGCGTGTCGAAGTCGGCCTTGAGCACCTGGGTGTTGACGAAGAAACCGATCAGCCCCTGGGTTTCGCTGCGAGTGCGGTTGGCGACGGGCACGCCGACGCGTATATCGTCCTGACCGCTGTAGCGGTGCAACAAGGTCTGTAAAGACGCCAGCAACAGCATGAACAGGGTGATGCCCTGCTGCCGCGCCAGAGTCTTGAGGTCGTTCAGCAGCGCGGCATCCAGCTCGACATTCAATCGCGCTCCTTCGTAGCTGCGCAGCGCCGGGCGCGGTCGATCGGTGGGCAGTTCCAGAATCGGCTGTTGCTCGCCCAGCTGTTGCTTCCAGTACGCAAGCTGGCGTTCCTGCTCGCCCATTTCCAGCCAGTTGCGCTGCCAGAGGGCATAGTCGGCGTACTGAATCGGCAACGGCGTCAATTCGGCCTTGCGGCCCAGCGTGGCGGCCTGATAGCACTGCATCAGCTCGTCGACCATGATCGGCATCGACCAGCCATCGGAGACGATGTGGTGCTGGGTCAGCACCAGTACGTACTCCTGCTCGCTCAGTTTGAGCAGCCTGACCCGCAACAGCGGCCCGTGTTGCAGATCGAAGGGCTGTTGCACTTCCTGATCGACATAACGCTCGAGCGTTTCGCCAGCCGCCAGTTGATCAACGTCCAGCGCAAACGGCGACGCCGGATGCACCACCTGCAACGCCTCGTCACCCTGCTGTTCAAACGTGGTGCGCAGGGTTTCGTGACGCTCGATCAGGTGTTCGACGCTACGCCGTAATGCCTCGACATCCAGCGCGCCATGCAGGCGCAGCGCCAGCGGAATGTTGTAGGCCGCGCTGTGCGGTTCCAGTTGCCAGATGATCCATTGCCGCTGCTGCGCATAGGAGAGCGCAGACGGGGCCTGCGTCTCCCTTACAGCGATCGGCGTGACCCCGTAGAGATTCACCCCCTGGCGCTTGAGCAGGACCGCCAGCGCCTTGCGTTCACGGGCGGACAGCGATTTAACGGAGTCAAGCAACTGTTGCACTGGGGTCTCTCCTGCTAAGCAATCAAATTATCAATTTCCTCCGCTGATAAACGTTTGAGTGCCTCCAGTGATTTAGTCAATTCGTCCAGCGCATGGTCACTTTCGCCATTTTTTTCGTGCAGCGTGGTGCAGAAGTCCGCCAGCACCGGCTGTTCGAACAGGTCCTTGAGGCCGACCTCGCGCTGCAACTGCTCACGCACTCGCACCAGCATCTGTACCGCCAGCAGTGAGTGGCCGCCGAGTTCGAAAAAGTTGTCGCTACGCCCGACCTGCTCAACTTTCAGCACATCAGCCCAGATCGCCGCCAGTTGCTGCTCCAACTCGCCTTGCGGAGCGATGTAGGCCGCCTGCAACTGGCTGGCATCCGGCGCGGGCAGCGCCTTGCGGTCCAGCTTGCCG
>NZ_JAWHPJ010000014.1:0-554 GCF_032587815.1 Pseudomonas syringae group sp. 26L6 | reverse complement strand
CACCTATCCTCTCATGCCACCTGAAAACGAAGACCTCATCTGGGAAACCTGGGTGCCGCTCGACAAGGACGCAACCTATCTTGAGCTGCAAATCTGGTATCCGAACAATCTGATCAATCTTGGTGAAGACGATAGAGGCTATCTGTTTCAGATGGAGCTTGGCACAAGGGGCGATACCGCTATTGATGGTTTGGCTGCTGTGGAGCTTGAAGTAAAGGCATCAAGCAGAATTGGCACCCTGACTCTGGAAGTCGCAGAGAGTACTCCTTTATGATTCAACAGACGCCCTCCCCATGTCTGCTAAAAGGCCGAGATGTTCTAAACTGGAAAATAAAAACGCTGGCTAAATCACCTAAAGAAATCATGATAGCGCAGTCCATATTTGCCGCAATTCATCTGACCGGGAGCTCACTTTTTATTTGGGGGGGGCTGGAAAGTATTTTTAAAAAACCCGCCTCTACTGGTGGGCTTGATACTTGCCCTTGGTGGGGTTCTGGCTTACTTCATAGGCCTGCTCATCCGCCAAAAAACCATCTACAACTACACCATAAAAA
>NZ_JAWHPJ010000013.1:0-548 GCF_032587815.1 Pseudomonas syringae group sp. 26L6 | reverse complement strand
TAGGGAGAGGGAAATTAGGTTAGTGGGTAGAAGTAAATATTTGGGTATGGAATAGTTAAAATAGTAGGGAAAATTAAGTATTAATTTTGTTTAGGGTAATAAGATTAATATTTAATTTTTTTTGTTGTTTTAATTAAAATTGGTTATATTGAGGTAATGAAAATAATGAAAATTGTTGTTGGTTGATTTTGTTGGAGAGTTATTAAAGTAATGGGAATTTATGTTAAGGGAGTGATTGTTTGTAGAAATTGAAAAATTGGATTGAGGGTATTATATATAAATTTGTTATTATTAATTAAGATGTTTAGGGTAATGTTTATTATTGTTGTTGTATTGAAGTTTATTGTTATTTTGGTTAAATTGGTAAAAATTTGGATGTTTAAATTTTTGTTTGTGTTATTATTGTTAAAAAAGGGATTGAGAATTAAAGGATAGGTTTGTTTTAAGATTTGTATGGGATTGGGTAGATTAGAATTTTTTTTGGAGTAGAGAATTTGTTAAATTATTAATAAAATGGCGATTGTTATGGTGGGATGAATAATTTTGGG
>NZ_JAWHPJ010000012.1:0-266474 GCF_032587815.1 Pseudomonas syringae group sp. 26L6 | reverse complement strand
GGTCGCGATCTGCAGATGAAGGTGCGTGCCCTCGATGTGATCCCAGACCTTCAGGATGCTGCTGAACAGCTCGTTTACCAGCCTTTCCGATTTGGATTGATAGATACGATTTCCATCAGAGCCGACCAGCAAAACCTGCTGCTGTTCCGAATGATCCTTACCCACGATCTGGACGATCAGTTTGTCCATTTCGCAGGATGGTCCAGCGCTCAGGCTGCCGTTGGTCATTGTGTGAATTCCCTGCTCTGGCGTTGGTAATCGATACCGTCGAGGCCCAGACAGAAACGGACAGTTGGGCTAGTTGAATGCCGTGAGAGCTAACAAGAACAGTGCCAAATATTTTTTATTCATATAAATCAAAAGGTTAATTTTAAATGTGGTTCGAGAGTGATTTCTCAGTCGAAAACCCAATAAAACCTGCGCGAGATTCTGCGTGCGATTACAAGATATTGCGCAACGCCGTCAAAGCGCCGCTAAGCGAGGCTCGCAAGCGCTTAAGTGATCTAAAGCGACCGCTGATTGCGCAATCTATTGCGCATCACTTCCCAAACCGCAGCGTCGCTTTATCCGCCAACATTTCAACCCCAGAAAAACGTTCTAAGTTAATGACTAAACAGTCTTTTTTATATTACCAAATGCGCTATATCGTCTGCTCCCAATAACTCAAGCTCATAAGGGAATTCACGATGCGGCGTCTGACAGCTCTGGCTATGGCAATCACAATCAGCGGTTCAGCCTGGGCTGCGACGCCCCCGGATACGCTGGTGGTGGCGCGTTCAATAGACGACATTGCCAGCTTGGACCCCGCCGAAAGTTTTGAAATAACCGCGACCAACACCCTGGCTAATATCTATCAGCGCTTGCTTGAGCCAGACCGGCAGAACCCGGCCAGCCTGGTGCCTGCCCTGGCATCCAGATGGAAGGCGGGTGACGACGACAAGAGTCTGGTTTTCGAACTGCGTGACGGTGCCAGATTTGCCTCGGGCAACAGTGTTCGCCCGGAAGACGTCATTTACTCGTTGAGCCGCGTGGTCAAACTGAACAAGTCGCCTGCATTCATCCTGGGTGAGTTGGGCTGGACGGCGGAAAACGTCGACAGCTTCCTGACCCGGGTGGATGACCAGCATGTGAAGATTTCCTGGCCAGCAGCGGTAGGCAGCTCATTTGCGTTGAGCATTCTGTCTGCAACGCCAGTGGGCTTCATTGTCGACGCGGTAGAGGTCGGCAAGCATACGAAAGACGCTGATCTGGGCAACGGCTGGCTGAAAAATCATTCAGCCGGTACGGGTTCCTATGCGCTGCGCAGCTACGTGCCGCACGAGGCGCTGGTGCTTCAGGCCAATCCTAATGCCATCAAGGCCCCCAAGCTGAAAACAGTAATCCTCAAGAACGTCACTGACCCGGCAACCCGACGTCTGTTGGTGGTGCAGGGCGATGCTGACCTTGCGTTCGATCTGGGCGCAGACCAGTTCAGCGCTATGGAAAAGCAGAAGGGCGTCAGTGTGCAGCGATTCCCGTCCTCAATGATCTATTACCTGGCCATCAACAGTGGCAGCACGCAGGCGCCTGCACTGAAGAACCCGGCGTTCTGGGAAGCTGCTCGCTGGCTGGTTGATTATCAGGGCATTTCCAAAGATCTGTTGAAAAACCAGTACAGCATCCACCAGGCATTCCTCCCTGCGGGCGTCATCGGCTCGCTGGTCGACAAACCGTTCAAACTGGACGTCGATAAAGCCAAGGCCGCCTTAAAGGCGGGTGGTATTGCCGAAGGCACGAAAATCGAACTCAATGTGTTCAATCAACCTCCCTACACAGATATTGCCCAGGCGCTGCAAGCCAGTTTTGCCAAAGCCGGCATAGAGATTTCAGTGCGTCCGCTGGTAGAAAGCGAGCTACTGGCGAAAATGCGCGCCCGGGACTTTCAGCTGATCTTCACCTACTGGGGGATGGATTATCTGGATCCTCACTCCAACGCGAGCGCCTTCACTTACAACGTCGCCAACGGTCCGAAAACCATCGCCTGGCGCACTCAGTGGGATATCCCGCAACTGAGCCAGGAAACCCGCACGGCTGCTGCCGAACGTGACCCGCAAAAACGTGTTGCGCTGTATACCGACCTACAAAAAACTGTGCAGCAAAGCTCGCCATTTGTCGTGGCGCTGCAAGGTCAGAACCAGGTCGCGGTACATGACGGCGTGCAAGGTGTGTTACAGAACATCACCGTTTCGCTGCCGTATTTTGATCAGGTGAGCAAAAGCAAGTGAGAGCAGGGGCTTCACGCAGAGTGAAAGTGGCGGCCAGCGGACTGTTGTCGTTGTCGATAACACTGATCGGCCTGTTGTTCTTCACATTCATGCTGACCACTCTATCGCCAGTCGATCCGGCGCTACGGATTGCTGGCGATCACGCCAGCGAATCGTCGCTGGCCCAGGTTCGAACCGATCTGGGCCTTGATCAACCTTGGCCAGCGCGGTTCGGTCGATATCTGGACAACCTCAGGCAGGGCGATCTGGGGGTTTCCATTACCTCCGGGCAGCCCGTGCTGGAAGGTTTGAGCCGTGCGCTGCCAGCCACACTTGAGCTCGCGACCCTGGCCATTCTGCTGGGCAGTACCCTCGGCCTGTCATTGGGCCTGCTGGCAGCGTGGCGGCCGGGAGGCTGGGTTGACGGGCTGGTGCGGCTGGTCTCGCTGATTGGCTATTCGGTGCCGATCTTTTGGCTCGGTCTGCTGATGCTCCTGCTGTTCTACGCCAGGCTGCAATGGACTGGCGGGCCAGGCCGTCTGGACGATTCGTACCTGTACACCCTTGAATTGAGCAGTGGATTGATGTTGTGGGACACCTGGCGCTCTGGCGAAAGCGGCGCGCTGGCCAACGCCTTCAGTCATCTGGTCTTGCCTGTTCTAGTCCTGGCGTTTTACTCGATGGCAGGCATATGCCGCATGACACGCTCCGCGCTGCTGGGAGAAATGGGCAAGGAGTACGTCGTGACTGCCCTGGCCAAGGGGGCGGGACGTGGTCGGGTGCTGTTGCGCCATGTGTTGCCGAACGTTGCCGGGACGCTGGTGGTCGTCGTTGCCCTGTCTTACGCCAGTCTTCTCGAAGGCTCGATTCTCACCGAGACGGTCTTCGCCTGGCCGGGTATCGGCCGCTACCTCACCACGGCGTTGTTTGCCGGTGACGTACCAGCGATCCTCGGTAGCACGCTGGTTATCGGACTCTGTTTTGTGATCGTCAACGGCATCGCCGATGTGCTGGCTGGCATGATCGATCCGCGAACACGGGGGGTGTCATGAGTGTTTCCGTAGCGTTCGACAATATAGTGGCTCGCAGCGGATGGCGTCGCTCACCCGCATTACTCATCGGCGCGTCGATTATCGGGGTGCTGGTACTTGTGGCGTTGCTGGCGCCGCTGTTGAGTGGTTTTGATCCCAATACGCAGAATATTCAGGAGCGTCTGCTGCCGCCGTCTGCCACCCACTGGCTGGGCACCGATGCGTTTGGCCGGGATCTGTTCACACGCCTGCTTTACGGCACACGCCCGACCTTGCTGCTGGTAACGCTGGTATTGCTGCTGACCTTGCCCATCGGTTTGCTGGTGGGCGTTACTGCCGGCTTTTACGGCGGCTGGGCCGAGCGAATCCTGATGCGCCTGACCGACATAATCATGGCCTTTCCGCAATTGGTGCTGGCCTTGGCGTTTGTCGCAATTCTGGGGCCGGGCCTGCTCAACGGGGCACTGGCACTGTCGCTCACGGCATGGCCCGCGTATGCCCGTCAGGCAAGGGCGGAAACCAGTGTATTGCGCAACAGCGACTATCTGGCCGCAGCTCACTTGCAGGGCATACGTGGCATGCGTCTGTTGATCGGTCACGTCCTGCCGCTGTGCCTGCCTTCGGTAATCGTGCGTGTAGCACTGAACCTGGGCGGCATCATTCTGGCCGCCGCAGGGCTGGGATTTCTTGGCCTGGGTGTCGAGCCACCGACTGCGGAATGGGGCTCGATGGTTGCCGACGGCAGCCGGGTCATCTTTGATCAGTGGTGGGTCGCCGCTGCACCGGGAATCGCGATATTGCTGACGAGCCTGTCTTTCAACCTGCTGGGCGACGGTCTGCGCGATGTACTGGATCCTCGTCATGACTCATGAACAATCGCTGTTGAACGTGCAGGGCTTGCGGATCGGTTTTCCAGGCTCGGGCCCGGAACTGATCGAGGTGGTCAAGGGGATCGATTTCACTGTGGGCACTGAAAAGGTCGCGCTGGTGGGTGAGTCCGGCTCGGGCAAGTCACTCACCGCGCGTGCGTTGCTGGGGCTTGTCGCACGCCCCGGTCAGGTGACCGCCGAACACATGAGCCTGGCAGGCGATGACCTGCGCAGCCTGACGGCAAAGCAATGGCAGGGCCTGCGCGGTACTCGTCTGTCACTGGTGTTGCAGGACCCCAGGTATTCGCTCAACCCGGTGCTCAGGGTCGGCATTCAGGTTGAAGAGGCGCTGGTGCTGCATACCCGGCTGGGACGCCGTGAGCGCCGCGAAAAAGTACTCGACATGCTGGAGGCTGTAGGCTTGCCCAACCCGCTGGCGCTGTATGACAGCTACCCCCACGAACTGTCCGGCGGCATGGGGCAGCGGGTGATGCTCGCCGCGATGCTGATCAATGATCCGCGCCTTTTGATTGCCGACGAACCCACCTCGGCACTCGACAGCGGCCTGCGCGATCAGATTCTGGAGTTGATTCTGGGCCTTGTCGAACAACGCAACATGGGGTTACTGCTGATCAGTCATGATCTGCCTCTGGTGGCGAAATATTGTGACCGGGCGCTGGTCATGTACCGCGGGCGGATTGTCGACCGATGCAACGCCGCCGAATTGGCAACTGCCAGTAACCCCTACACGCAGACGCTATGGCGCTGTCAGCCCTCTGCTCTGACCTATGGTCAGGCACTTGCGACCCTTGATCGCAAACTAATGGAGGCGCTGCCATGAGCGTGGTGGATATCAGTGAACTGACGGTAAGTTTCAAACGCGGCCTGCATGCCTTTACTGCACTGCAGATGGCAGAGTTGAGAATCGAACCGGGTGAATGCTTTGGCCTGATCGGCGCGTCGGGCTCTGGCAAATCGACTTTGTTGCGAGTGCTCGCCGGCCTCCAGCGCGACTGGCAGGGCAGTGTGAACCTGTTCGGGCAGCCGCTTCACGCGCAGCAAGCCTTCACGGGAACCTTGCGTCAGCAGGTGCAGATGGTGTTTCAGGACCCTTATGCATCATTGCATCCGCTGCACCGGATCCGTCGCAGCCTGCGCGAGCCGCGGCAGATCAACGGCCTTCCTTTCGACGAGGCCAATCTGGTTGCATCGATGGAACAGGTGGGCCTGTCGGGTGACATGCTCGATCGCTACCCGCATCAACTGTCCGGCGGCCAGCGTCAGCGCGTTGCCATCGTTCGTGCGCTGCAATTGAATCCAGCACTGTTGTTGCTGGACGAACCGACCTCGGCGCTGGACATGACCGTTCAGGCGGAAATACTCAATCTTCTCCAGGCCCTGCGTCGCGACACGGGCATGACCATGATTCTGGTCAGTCACGACATGAATACCGTTGCCCATTTGTGTGACAGGGCACTGTTGATCCGCGAGGGACGTGTCGAGCGACATCTTGATCGTGCGGCACTTGGCGTATTGGCGGGGGCGAACCACTGATCGATTTCCCGGAAGAAATTTACGTCGAAAGTGGTACGAAAAAGATACACATCGCGTTTATTTGTCGCTCGAGTGAATCACTTGCATACAGCGCAGATCAACGCGTTGCGGACCAATGACCCCGATTTTACGCAGCGGCGGCGGGCTTTTTGAAAAAAAGAGCGTGGACTCGGGATATAACACTAATTAGAATCAGTCTCATTTGGCGCACCCATCGCTCAAGGCTTTTGACATGACTGAAGCAGCGACGCTATCACAGCAGACCTTGCATTCCCTTTACCGCGATCATCATGGCTGGCTGGAAAGCTGGTTGCGCAGACGCATGGGCAATGCATGGGATGCTGCGGACCTGAGTCAGGATACGTTCCTGCGTGTACTGTCCAGCTCTCAGCAGATCGCCGATATGCAGGAGCCACGCGCTTACCTGCTGACGGTGGGCAAGCGCCTGCTCAGTAACTTCTATACTCGCCGCAGCCTGGAACAGGCTTACCTCGAAGCGCTGGCGCAGTTGCCTGAAGACAGCGTGCCGTCGCCTGAGCAGCGCTGGCTGTTGCTGGAAACCCTGCAGGCGCTGGACGAGTTGCTCGACGGTCTTTCGGCAGTGGTGCGCCGGGCGTTTCTCTGGAGCCAGCTCGAGGGGCTGGGGTATCGGGAAATCGCAGAGCGCCTGGATGTTTCCGAACGCACCGTCAAACGTTATATGGCGCAAGCCTACGAACACTGCCTGCTGGTGGATTGGTGATTCGCTCGGCACCTTCTAACGAAGAACGCGAGGTAGTACGCAGGGCGGCGCAGTGGTTGGCGCTTCTGGAATCCGGCGGCGCCAGCGAAGAAGATCACGCCATGCTGCAGCACTGGCGCGACAGCTCTGCCAGTCATGAGCGCGCCTGGCAAAAGGCGCAACAGCTGCGGCAGCGTTTTTTCGGCCTGCCTGCCAATCTGGCTATGGCTACTCTGGATCGTCCCGACAAAGCAAGACGCGCGGCGCTCAAAAGGGCGTTGGGCGCTGTGGCATTGGTCCCTACCGCCTGGCTGGTGGGCCGTCAGTTGCCGCTGGATGTCTGGCGTGCCGACCTGCAAACCTCCGTCGGCGAGCACAAACGTCTGTCCCTGGCCGATGGCAGCACCTTGCAACTGAACACCGACAGCGCGGTGAATGTTGATCTGGGTGCACGTCGAGTCACCCTTGTGCGTGGCGAGATAGCACTCAAGGTGCCGGGCAGGGCAGCACTGACCATCGAGGGCCCCTACGGGCGCGTCGTGGTCAGTCAGAGTGAAGTCTGTGTACGTCTCAACCAGAGCGACTGCCGTGTGTCGGTGGTCAGCGGCGCGGTGCAACTCTATCCGCTGCAGGGGCCGGTGCTGGTATTGCATGCACAACAACAGGTCAGCCTCAAACAGGGCGGAGCCGGGCCTGTCAGCGCCTTCGACGCCTTGCTGCCCGGCTGGCGCGACGATGTATTGACCGCACAGAACCAGTCTCTGGGCGATTTCCTGCGCGAGCTTGGCCGCTACCGCCCTGGCTTGCTGCGCTGGGAGCCGGCACTTGAAACCCTGCGAGTGACGGGCAGTTTCAGACTCGACAATACCGACCGCGTGCTTTCGTTACTGGCTGCCAGCCTGCCGGTGGACGTGCAGATGCGGACCCGTTACTGGGTCACGCTGGTGCCTCGAAAAAACATTTCGACAAAAAATAATGCGTGAAGCTGTCCCTTTTTTTTGTCTCGCTGGTCATTTCAGGTAAGTGCACAAAAAATACGAGAGTTTCCCTCTATGTCCGCAGTGTCTTCCTACCGTTTGCGTCCGCTTTTGCATTTCAGCCTGTTACTGACGTTGAGTTCCAGTCCGTTGTTTGTATCGAACAGTTGGGCCGAAACCTCGGGCAAACGTGCCTATGAGGTGCCGGCTGGCAGCCTGAGCGCCGCGCTCACCCGCTTTGCCGGTCAGGCCGGGGTCAACCTCTCGGTAGACCCTGCGCTGGTGAACGGTCGAAACAGTTCGGGGTTGTCCGGCGAATTCGCGGTCGAGGAAGGCTTTGCGCGCTTGCTGCAAGGTTCCGGTCTGCAACTGGTACCCGTCGGAGAGCAGGCTTACACGCTGATCCCGGCACCTGACAGCGCGAGCGCAGGCCTGCAACTCGCACCCACCTCGATTGTCGGTGATAGCGGCTTTACCGATGGCCAGGAATACGCAGGCGGCCAAGTGGCACGTAAAGGCTCGCAAGGCATGCTGGGTTCGCGGGACTTCATGGAAACGCCGTTCAGCATGACCACCTACACCAAGGACGCGGTGAAAAACCAGCAGGCCCGTACCCTTGGCGACCTGATTGCCAGCGACCCGTCGGTGCGTGCCACCAACCCGGCAGGCGGGCGTTACGAACAGTTCACCATTCGCGGCTTCAGCCTGTTCAATAGCGACGTCTCATACAACGGCTTGTACGGCATCCTGCCCACATACACCATCGACATGGAAATGGCCGAGCGGGTAGACATACTCAAGGGCCCGAGCCAGCTGATTAATGGCATTTCGCCGCGCGGCAGTGTCGGCGGGGGGATCAACGTGGTCCCCAAGCGCGCAACGGATAAACCCATCACCGAGCTGACCACCAGCTATGCGTCCAAAGGGCAGGCAGGCGCGGCGGTGGATGTGGCCCGTCGCTTTGGCGAGGACGACAAGTTCGGTATCCGTTTCAATGGCGTGAAGCAGTCTGGCGACACTGAATGGGATCATCAGAGCGTTGATCGCGAAATGGCCGTGCTGGGCCTGGATTTCCGCGGCGACCGCTTGCGCCTGTCGACGGATATCGGGCACACCGAGCGCGATACCGATGCCCCGCAGGAGCGCGTACAGGTGGGTGCCAATGCAAAGGTGCCCAACGCCAACGATGTGCGTGACAACTATGCGCAGTCCTGGAGCAAGGCGCGCACCAAGGATACGTTCGGCGCAGTGAATGCCGAATATGACCTCAGCGACTCGGTGATGCTGTACGGCGGTGTCGGCGCTCGGAAAAGTAACCATGACTTCCTGCGCCATGCGGTATCGGTCACCAACGATGCAGGTGACTTCAGCGTTCAGCCGCGCGACTTCACCCGCGACGAAAATGTTCGCACAGCCACTGCCGGCGCACGCAGCTGGTTCAATACCGGACCGGTCAGCCACGAGGTCAATCTGGCTGCCAGCTATTTCTACATGGACTTTGAAAACGGTGGTGCACGCTACGCAGCCGCGCCGAGCAATCTCTACAATCCGGTCGACACGCCGACACCCTCCAACCCCACGCGGGCCGACTCCAAGGTTTACACCGAGAACCGCTTCAGCGGTGTGGCCCTGACCGACACACTGGGCTTTTTCGATGACCGCCTGCTGCTGACACTCGGTGCCCGCTGGCAGCGAGTCAAGGTTGATGACTGGACCGACAACGTCAAGGGCGACACCTCCTACGACGAGGAAAAGGTCTCACCTTCAGGCGGCATTCTGTACAAAGTGACCGACGACTTCTCGGTGTATGCCAACTACATGGAGGGCTTGAGCCAGGGCAAGATCGCGCCGTCGACGTCGGTGAACGAAGACCAGATCTTCCCGCCTTTCGTCAGCCGCCAGATCGAGGTCGGGGCCAAGTATGACCTGGGGTCATATGCCTTCACTGCCAGCGTATTCCGTATCAAGCAACCGGCCTACGAGACCAACACAACCTCGCGCGTCTTCGGCCCGAACGGCAAGCGCCGCAACGACGGTGTCGAGCTGACCATGTTCGGCGAACCGCTCAAGGGCTTCCGTCTGCTGGGCGGGGTGATGTATATCGACAGCGAGCTGACCAATACCGTCAACGGCACGTTCGATGGCAATCGCGCACCTGCCACCCCCGAGTACAACGTCAATCTGGGCGCAGAATGGGACGTGCCGAGCGTCAAGGGCCTGACCCTGACCGGGCGGGGTATCTACACCAGCTCGCAGTACCTGGACCAGGCCAACAGCAAAAGCATCGATTCTTCCGAGCGCTTCGACGTGGGCGCGCGGTATGCGTTCAAGGTCGATCAGAAGGACATCACACTGCGGGCCAATGTCGAGAACGTCATGAACAAGTATTACTGGAGTTCGGCCGGAGCGTCGGATGACAGCGAGCCGGGCCTGACCCTGTCGACACCCCGGACCTATCTGCTGTCAGCGACTATCGGGTTCTGAGTCGACCGCGACGCCCAGGGAAGGGCTCACTCGCGTAGTAAATTAACTGACAGTCCTCATCGAGGAATAACGTGTGCGGCTATTAAATAATTAACCTGAGTATGAGCATAGAAGAGTCTGTTATATAAGACTCTCTTTAGGTGCCTTACATAAATAACAATTGTCCCACCGAGTGATGGCACTTTGAATAATTCCGACTTATAGGGCGGCGTATTCATGTGCCCGGCTATTTTTTTAAGTAAGCAATAACGTTCATTTAAATTTCATCTTGTTTTTTGAAACAACGGGTTGCACTTTCAAGGAAATGATAATAGTTTGCATCCAGCATTTAGCGAGGACTAACCGATGTTGAATAATGGCTTATTGCAGTCTACTACGTCGCAGAAAACCAATGCCAACTATCTGGACAGGCAGAGCAGATTTGAATCCAATGTAAGAAGTTACCCGCGGAAGTTGCCATTGGCCATCGCCAAGGCACATGGCGTATGGGTCACTGATGTTGAAGGCACCACGTATCTGGACTGCCTGGCCGGTGCCGGAACACTGGCTCTGGGTCACAATCACGAAGCTATCATGGCCAGTCTCGACAGCTTCCTGACGTCCGGAATGCCGATGCACACCCTCGACCTGACCACCGCGGTCAAGGATGCCTTCAGCGAGACGCTGCTGAGCCTGCTGCCGGGCCAGGGACGCGATTACTGCCTGCAGTTCTGCGGGCCGTCCGGTGCCGATGCTGTCGAAGCCGCAATCAAGCTGGCGAAGACTGCCACCGGCCGGCACAACATCATCAGCTTTTCCGGCGCTTACCACGGCATGACCCACGGGGCTCTGGCATTGACTGGCAACACCGCGCCGAAAAATGCCGTCACCAACCTGATGCCCGGCGTGCAATTCCTGCCTTACCCTCATGAGTACCGGTGCCCGCTAGGTATTGGCGGTGAAGCCGGCACCGAGGCGCTGAGTTATTACTTCACCCAGTTCATCGAAGACGTGGAAAGTGGCGTGTCGCTCCCGGCCGCCGTGATTCTGGAGGCGGTGCAGGGCGAAGGGGGTGTCAATCCAGCGCCCGCTGCATGGCTGCGGCAGATTCGCGAAGTGACCCGCAAGCACGGCATTCTGCTGATTCTGGATGAAGTACAGGCCGGCTTCGGCCGTACCGGCAAGATGTTCGCCTTCGAACACGCCGGGATCGAGCCCGACGTCATCGTCATGTCCAAAGCCGTCGGTGGCGGCCTGCCGTTGGCCGTGCTCGGCTTCAAGCGCGAGTTCGACGCCTGGGCTCCGGGCAATCACGCGGGTACTTTCCGCGGCAATCAAATGGCGATGGCCACCGGCCTTGCGACCCTTGAAGTGCTGCAACGGCAAAACCTGGCTGCCCAGGCCGCAAAACGCGGGGACTGGCTCAAGGCACAGCTTGGCCTTTTGCAGCAACGTTATCCGATGATGGGCCAGGTGCGCGGACGCGGGCTGATGCTGGGCATCGAGATTGTCGATGAGCGCAAACCGGCGGACCGCCTCGGCAGCTTGCCAATGGATCCGGAACTGGCAGTTGCCATTCAGCAGCACTGTTTCAAGCAGGGGCTGTTACTTGAGCGCGGCGGCCGAAATGGCAACGTGATCCGCTTGCTGCCGCCGCTGATCATTACCGAAGAACAATGCCAACTGGTCATCCAGCGATTCGAGGACGCCCTCAAGGCTGCACTGGCCCAGCTGCGCAAGTAAGCAGCTTGTAAACAGCGCGTAAGCAGTACTAACAGTGAGGACATCACTGCGCTTGAAACAGAACACGCACACAACGTTTGACTGAGCGACCCTATCGCACGTCGTGCACAGATTATCAATTGGCTTGTTGCAGATAATAAGCCACACCGACAGTTAAGCCGTTGTGCCGCAAGCGATAAATCAACGCTTGTTGCGACGTCACTTAAACAGTAAGCGTCAAGGCGACTGTGGAGCAGACATGACTAATACCGATCGCACCGTTTTATCAAACATGGTGAGCGAGTTGGCAACCACTCGTGCATTACTTAATTGCCTGATCAAGGAGTTCGCACTGCCTGAACAGTGCCTTCATTACACTTGGCCCCAGGGCATGCAAGGTATTGCGCCGGGCAGCTTCGTGGATGGCGGGCAATGGAAGGGCATTCCACTCACCATCAGCCTGCCTAATGAGCAGCAGTTTTTCGTACTGGTGGACCGCCGCGACCATCTGGGCAGCCATCGCTACCTTTCCGATGTTTATGCGCGGCAGGGGCAGGGTACCTGGCGCTGCCTGGCTTTTGCCGAATTCGCCCGGCAATTGCTGGCCGCCTGCGAGCACATGACCCGGGCCAGCAACGACGAACTGCTCGATCAGGTCCTGCAAAGCCAGCACCTGACTGCCGCCATCGTCGCCCACAACATGACCGGTCAGCACCCGGCACCGCTGAGCGGTTATCTGGCCAGCGAACAGGGCCTGTGGTTCGGCCATCCCAATCACCCGGCACCCAAGGCGCGTCTGTGGCCTGCGCATCTAGCGCAGGAGACCTACGCTCCGGAATTTCAGGCGCAGACCGCGCTGCATCTGTTCGAAGTGCCTCTGGACGGGTTGCGAATCACCTCCAATGGCTTGAGCGAAGCCGAGGTGATGTCAGGGTTCGCGGATCAATCGCGGGCCAGGCCCGGGCATGCGCTGATCTGCATGCATCCGGTACAAGCCCAATTATTTATGCAGGACCGCCGAGTGCAGCGCCTGATCGAACTCGGGCAGATCACCGATCTGGGCACCAGCGGGCCGCTGGCCAGCCCGACGGCTTCGATGCGCACCTGGTACATCGAAGGGCATGACTACTTCATCAAGGGCTCACTGAATGTACGCATTACCAACTGCGTCAGGAAAAACGCCTGGTACGAACTGGAAAGCACGCTGATCATCGACGAATTGTTTCAGCGCTTGCAGCAGACCCGTCCGCAAACCCTCGGCGGGCTGTCCACCGTGGCTGAACCGGGTTCGATGAGCTGGGCTCCAAAAGGCTCCAGCGAGACCGACGGCCACTGGTTTCGCGAGCAGACCGGCGCGATTCTGCGGGAAAACTTCTGTCGCCGATCCGGCGCGGACTGCAGCGTGATGGCGGGTACATTGTTCGCGCGTGATCTACGTTCGCGGCCTTTGGTGCACGATTTCCTTGAGCGTTTCAACGGCGGTGAACTTGAGGACCCGCACCTGCTGGACTGGTTCGATGAATACCAGGCCTTGCTGCTGCGCCCGGTCATGGCGCTGTTCTTCAATCATGGCATCGTGATGGAGCCACATTTGCAGAACGCGGTATTGATTCACGATAACGGACGCCCTCAACAGCTGCTGTTACGCGACTTCGAAGGCGTCAAACTGACCGATGAACTGGGCATCAAGGCCATTCAGGTCGGGCTGCACCCGCGGATTCGACAGTCATTGCTCTACACCCGCGAACAAGGCTGGAACCGCATCACCTATTGCCTGCTGATCAACAACCTGTCCGAGGCCGTGCTGGCCTTGAGTTGGGAACGTCCGCACCTCGCGCCGCTGATGTGGCAGCGGGTCGAGCGGCAGTTGCAACGCATCCGCGACGAGTTGGTGCTGCCTGCGCCAGAACTGGACGCGCTGATCGCCGGCCAGTCAATTGCCTGCAAGACCAACCTGAAGGTCCGGCTCGCCGCCAAGGCCGACCGTGAGGCCAACTATGTGCGCCTCGTTTCACCATGGGCCAAGGAGGCACGTTATGCATAAGTTGCCGGAAACCGTACTGGGCGCCATCAAAGAAGCTCAGGCACTGGAAACCGACCCGCTGGCGGCTTTCGTCTACGATCTGGATGCGTTGCAACAGCATGTCACTGACGTCATGGCCGCGCTGCCTGCGGGCGTAGAGCTGTATTACGCGATCAAAGCCAACAGCGAAGCATTGATGCTGGAAACCCTCGCGCCGCTGGTCAGTGGCTTTGAAATCTCTTCGGGGGGCGAGATCGAGCGCGTGATGGCCTGCCCGACACGCAAACCTTACGTGTTCTCCGGCCCTGGCAAGCTTGACTCCGACTTGCGCTCGGCGTTGCTGAACAAGGTTGAAGCCATCCATCTGGAAAGCCTCAACGAAATTGCGCGTCTGCAACATCTGGCAGAGGAAACCGGGCGCATGCAGCCGGTGTTTCTGCGCATCAACCCTCAGTTGCCAGCCGCGCAGTCGAGCAAGCTGGCGATGGCTGGCACCGCCACACCGTTCGGCATTGACGAAACCGATCTGGCCGAGGCGATCAGGCGCGTAGACAGCGCCAGCCACCTGACGCTCAAGGGTTTCCATGTACACGCCATGTCCCATCAGATGTCGGTTGAGCGTCATGAGCAGTTGCTGGATTTCTACCTGCAGCGCTGGCAGGAATGGAAAGCACTGGCCAGCTACCCGGAGCAGTTGACCCATTTCAACGTTGGCGGCGGCATTGGCGTCGATTATCTGAACAGTCAGCAGTTCGACTGGCAGCGCCTGTGCCGTTATCTGGAAAAACGCCTGGGCGAGCAGCGTGATGCGCCGATCCTGCGCTTTGAGCCAGGACGTTTCATCAGCGCCTATTGCGGCTATTACGCCATCGAGGTGCTGGACAGCAAAACCAGCCACGGCGAGCATTTTCTGGTCTGCCGCGGCGGCACTCACCAGTTTCGTCTGCCGGTTGCGCAAGGCCATGACCATCCGGTTATCCATGTGCCGTGTGCGCCAGCGACGGGCGCATCTGAGGAGCAGGCCTACACCGTGGTCGGCCAGTTGTGTACGCCAAAGGACGTATTGAGTCGCCGGCAGCCGCTCAAAGGCGTGAACATCGGCGATCTGCTGGTGTTGCCGCTGGCAGGGGCTTACGGCTACAACATCTCCCATGTCGATTTTCTCTGCCACCCAAGACCGGTACAGCACTTTGTGCGCAACGGCGAACGGGTTCGCACATGAGTCTGAACGTCCCACGCCGTTGGGTAGTGTTCAATGTGCTGCTCGGTACGCTGACTGTCAGCCTCAGCAATAGCTCGCTCAACCCGGCGCTGCCAACCTTCATGGAGGCGTTTCAGGTCGGTCCGTTGCTGGCCACCTGGATCGTTGCAGGGTTCATGACCAGCATGGGCATGACCATGCCGCTGACCAGCTTTCTCAGTCAGCGCATCGGCCGCAAACGCCTGTACCTGTGGGGCGTGGCGCTGTTCATCGGTGGCTCCCTGCTGGGCGCGCTGGCCAACTCCATCGCATTGGTGATCACTGCGCGGGTGGTGCAGGGCATCGCCAGCGGGTTGATGATCCCGCTGTCGCTGGCGATCATTTTCTCCGTGTATGAAAAGCATGAGCGGGGCAGGGTGACCGGGCTCTGGAGCGCAGCGGTAATGCTCGCTCCTGCATTGGGGCCGCTGTGCGGCAGCCTGATGCTGGAGTGGTTCAGCTGGCGCTCGCTGTTCCTGATGAATGTGCCCATCGGCCTGCTGGGCTTGCTGTTGGGCGTCGGCGTGCTGCCAGACTCGGAGCCTGTCGAGCGCAAACCGTTCGACCTGATCGGCTATTTGCTGGTTGCCTCGGGCATCGGCTTGCTGATGATCGCCATCAGCCGCATGCATCACGCCCAAGCGCTGCTCGATCCGTTCAATCAGGGCATGGTGCTGGTCGCAGTGGCCTGTCTGATTGCTTTCGTCAGGGTCGAGTTGAGTCGCAAGGCACCGCTGCTGAATCTGCGTCTGTTCAACCTGCGCGGTTACCGTCTGAGCGTGATCGTTGCCGTCGTGCAGTCGGTCGGCATGTTCGAATGCCTGGTCCTGTTGCCGCTGCTGGTGCAGACGGTACTGGGCTACAACCCGATCTGGACCGGCCTGGCCCTGCTGTGTACCGCCGCGTTCGCCAGCCTGTTCGGGCAGTGGGGTGGCAAGGCGCTGGACCGTCATGGTCCGCGCACCGTAGTCGCTATCGGCCTGCTGCTGACCGGTGCTTCAACCCTGGCGCTGGGCATGCTCAAGGCGGATACGGCGATCGGCGTGGTGTTCGTGCTGATGATGATTCGTGGCGCAGGCCTCGGGCTGTCCTACATGCCGGTGACGACGGCTGGGCTCAATGCCTTGCCCGAGCCGATGGTCACGCAGGGCGCTGCGATGAACAACATTTCCCGCCGTCTTGTGGCGTCGCTGGCAATTGTCATCGCCTCGCTGTGGCTGGAATTTCGCCTGAACACCGCGGGACCGGCCGCCACGCCTTCGGCCATCAATGAAGTCTTCATTGCCACCGGCCTGCTGATCCTGCTGGCACTGCCGTGTGCCTGGCGTTTCCCCCTTAACGACGAACGCACCGAGGCACAGCCCGGCGCGGTCGAACCCCGATAATTTTTCGTTCGAGGTATGAACATGGCTACCCCTTTACCGCTGAAACGCAACACCGTTTCACCCTCAACGGCCACCGGTGCCTGGCTGGCTGATATCAACCCCGAGCGCTACCAACAAGTACAGCGCCGGGTAATCGGTCAATTGCTGCAAACCTTGCTGTACGAGGCTGCACTGCCTTATCGATGCGAGCCGCTGGACGATCATCGGCATCGTCTCACTGTCGCTGTCAGTGATGGTGTGGAGTACCACTGCGAAGGCCTGCTGAGTACCAGCTTCGAGCTGATACGCCTGGATCACGCCACCCTTGAACGCTTGGACAGCGCCGGGGAGCGTAGCGTGCCGGATTTGCATCTGGCGTTGACCGAGTTGCTCAGCCCGTTTAAGGACAGCCCGCATCTGGCGCGCTTCATCCAGGAAATCGAGCAAACGCAACTCAAGGACCTGCAAGCGCGCAGTCAGGGTTATCAGCCCGCGAAACCCGCACATGAGCTGGACGTTGACGCTTTGGAACAGCACTTCATGGACGCCCACAGCTACCACCCGTGCTACAAGTCAAGGATCGGTTTTTCGTTGGCTGACAACCGTCACTACGGGCCCGAATTTGCCACGCCGTTCGGGGTGGTCTGGCTGGCAGTGGCGAAATCGAGCGCGTCGGTCGGTCATGCGCGCAACATGGATTTCCAGGCGTTTATCCGCCAGGAACTGGGCACACAGCGCTGGCAGGAAATGTCCCGGGACCTGGCCGCGCAGGGCAAATCCATTGAGGACTATCAACTGATGCCAGTGCATCCGTGGCAATGGGACAACGTCACGGTGTCGACTTTCTACCCGGAACTGGCCAGCGGCGAGCTGATTTACCTGGGCACCTCGACCGACGTCTACAAGGCTCAGCAGTCGATTCGTACACTGGCCAATGCCCGCCAGCCCAAGCGACCTTACGTAAAACTGGCGATGAGCATGACCAACACTTCCAGCACGCGCATTCTGGCGCGGCATACGGTGCTTAATGGTCCGATCATCACCGACTGGCTGCACCAGTTAATCGCCACAGACAGTACTGCGCGTGCGCTGGATTTTGTGATTCTCGGCGAAGTTGCCGGTGTCAGTTACGACTATCGCCACCTGCCGGAAGCGCGTTCGACGCAGACCTACGGCACGCTGGGTGCGATATGGCGCGAAAGCCTGCATCAGTACCTCAAGGACGATGAGCAGGCGGTGCCGTTCAATGGCCTGAGCCATGTGGAAAACCGCTATGGCGATGGTGAGCAGGCACCATTCATCGATGCGTGGATCCGCCAGTACAGCCTCAAGGAATGGACCCGGCAATTGCTGCAGGTCACGGTGCCTCCGATCATCCATATGCTCTACGCCGAAGGCATCGGCATGGAGTCTCACGGTCAAAATATCGTGCTTATCGTCAAGCAGGGCTGGCCGCAGCGTATCGCCCTCAAGGACTTCCACGACGGCGTGCGTTACTCACCCGCGCATCTGGGCCGCCCTGAACTGTGTCCGGAGCTGGTCCCGCTGCCCGACAGCCACGCGAAACTCAACCGTAACTCGTTCATCATTACCGATGACGTGAATGCGGTGCGCGACTTCTCCTGCGACTGTTTCTTCTTCATCTGCCTGGCC
Source organism: Pseudomonas syringae group sp. 26L6 (assembly GCF_032587815.1). Lineage (NCBI taxonomy): Bacteria > Pseudomonadati > Pseudomonadota > Gammaproteobacteria > Pseudomonadales > Pseudomonadaceae > Pseudomonas > Pseudomonas syringae group sp. 26L6. The sequence continues at coordinate 248,614 of NZ_JAWHPJ010000012.1, read as the reverse complement.
GAAATGGCGATCTTCCTGCGCCAGCAATACCAGCTGGATGAGGCGCTGTTCTGGCAGATGACCGCCGACGTCATTCTCGACTACCAGCGTGCGCACCCGCAGCATCGCGAGCGCTTCGAGCTGTTTGATGTCTTCGCACCGTCCTATGAAGTGGAAGAACTGACCAAGCGCCGCCTGTTGGGTGACGGTGAGCGTCGCTTCCGCTCGGTGCCTAACCCGCTGCATACCTACAGGCCGCAATGATGCTGAGGACCAATACACTCAAGAGCAGACTTGGCAGCGGACAGCCTGTGTACGGGCTGATCAGTTCGATCCCGGTCCCGGCCGCCATCGAGTTGATCGCCGAGGCCGGTTTCGACTTCGTGATCATCGACATGGAACACGTGCTGATCAACCCGGAAACCGTGGAGAACATGATCCGTGTTGCAGAGAGCTACGACCTCACGCCATTGGTGCGGGTCGCCGATCTCAATCCGAAAACCCTGCTGCGCCTGCTCGATGGCGGTGCGCAGGGCATCGTTTTGCCGATGATCGAGAGCCCCGAGCAACTGGCGGATGCCATTGCCGCCTGCAAGTACCACCCGCTGGGCCGCCGCAGCCTCAACGCCGGTCGTCCCGGCTCGTTCGGCAAGCACAGCCTGGCGCAGTACGTTGAAGCCGCCAATCAACAGATCATGGTAGTGGCGATGATCGAAAGCGCCGAAGGCGTGCGCCGCGCCGCCGAGATTGCCCGTGTGCCGGGGCTGGACATGATTCTGGAAGGGGCCGCAGACCTGTCGCAGTCACTCGGGATGCCCTGGCAGATCGATCAACCCGATGTACAACAAGCGTTGCTGGCCACCTGGCAAGCCACCAAGGCAGCAGGCGTCGCCTATTGCACCATTCCCCGTAAAGACGGCGACGCTGCCCGCTGGCAGGCTCGCGGCGTCAATGCCTTCGTCCTCGGCGATGAGCGTGGCATTGCCTTTCGCGCACTTCAGGCGCGTCTGGCCCAACATTCAGCAGAAGGAAAATAATCCGATGAACTTCACTTCACTCGCCGCTGACCTGGTCATGCAGGATCTGGTCGATTGCCTGCTGGCTGAAGATTTCTTTGGCCGCGAGCCATTGAGCCTGCAGGACACCGCTCACTGGCAAGCGCGCCACCCGCAAGCCCCAAAACTTGAAGGGCAGAGCAGCACACAGCAAATCTGGGAATGGTGCTGCGATGACTCGGAGCAGCGCTTCATCAGCGTCGCGCTGCGCCCAGGCATTACTCAACAATGGGAGAAAGTGCCCGGCACGCCGGTGCTGGGCCGTCAGGCTGAGCGCTGGACACAGTTGTCCCCGGAAGAGTTCATGAAATGGGTATTCGCCGGTAAAACAACCCTGCTTCAGGACAGCGAGCGCCAGGACAATGAAAAGGGCATCGCGCTGTTTCTGGAGGTGTTGCGCATCAGTGTCTGGCAGACCGCGTTGTCGCTGGATCATAAAGTCGACGAGCACAACCTGATGGCACAGGACGGCGCTACGTTCTTCAGGACGATGGAACAGTGGGCTTCGCTACGTGATCGCCCATACCATCCACTGGCCAAAGCCAAGCAAGGCTTGAACGAGCAGGAATACCAACAGTATCAGGCCGAGTTTGCCCGGCCGGTGGCGCTGAACTGGGTCGCCGTCGACAAAACCTTGCTGCAATGCGGTGACGGAGTAGGGGATTTGAACGAGTCTTTCCCTGCTCGCCACCTGCTGCCAGAGAATCTGCAAGCTGTCCTTGAGCAGGAACTGCAACAGCGCGGCATTGCCGACAGTCACGTTGCGCTGCCGGTTCATCCTTGGCAATTCGAGCATGTTCTGCAGGTCCAGCTGGGCGATGCCTTCACCAGGGGCGATTGTCAACGTCTGGCCTTCAACGAGGCCGCGGTATACGCCACCTCATCGCTGCGTTCGATGACGCCGTGCTTCGACAGCCCCGATTACCTCAAATTGCCCATGGCGATCTATTCGCTCGGCGCGTCCCGCTACCTGCCAGCAGTGAAAATGATCAATGGCGGGCTGAGTGAAAAACTGCTGCGACAGGTTGTCGACAAGGATGAAACCCTGAGCCGCTCGCTGCACCTGTGCGATGAACGCAAATGGTGGGCGTTCATGCCACCCCAGGCCACTCTATTCGACGAAGGTCCCCGGCACCTTTCGGCCATGGTGCGAGGCTATCCGGCAGCCTTGCTCGACGATCCGGAATGCCGCCTGCTGCCGATGGCGGCGCTGGGTACACCGTTGCCAGGCAGCAATCGGCATTTCTTCGATGAGTGGATGGACTATCGCGACCTGCCGCGCAATCAGGCTTCGGTACTGACACTGTTCCGCGAGCTGAGCCACAGTTTCTTCGACATCAACCTGCGCATGTTCCGCCTGGGCATGCTCGGCGAGGTGCATGGCCAGAACGCAGTCATGGTCTGGAAAGCCGGTCAGGCACAAGGGCTGTTGTTGCGCGACCACGACTCGTTGCGTATTTTCGTGCCCTGGCTTGAGCGTAACGGCATGCGCGACCCGGAATATCGAATCAAGAAAGGCCATGCCAATACGCTTTATCATGACCGTCCTGAAGACCTGTTGTTCTGGCTGCAGACACTGGGCATTCAGGTAAACGTGCGGGCAATCATGGATACTCTGGCCCAGGTGTATGAGGTACCGGTAACAGCGCTGTGGACGGTATTGCGCGATGTTTTGGATAATCTCATTACAACCATCGAATTTGACGACGAGGCGCGTGCCATGATCAGGCATCAACTGTTCGAAGCCCCCAACTGGCCGCAAAAACTCCTGCTTACACCCATGATCGAGCGCGCAGGCGGACCGGGCAGCATGCCGTTCGGCAAGGGCGAGGTGGTCAACCCGTTCCACAGGTTGCGCCGTGCAACCTGACCAACATTTGCATCCTTCGCGGCGCACGGTATTGCGCCTGTCATTGGGGTTACTGGCGCTGCCCGGCATTGCCTGGGCAGAGCCATTGCGCGCAACGCCACCAAGAGTCGTCACCTTGTTTCAGGGGGCGTCCGACAGCGCCGTGGCCCTGGGCGTGACGCCGTGCGGCGTGGTGGATTCCTGGAGCGAAAAACCGATGTACCGCTACCTGCGCCCGGCGCTGGCGGCGGTACCGCATGTGGGCCTGGAAACCCAGCCTAGCCTTGAAGATATCGTGCTGCTCAAACCCGATCTTATCGTCGCATCACGCTTTCGCCATCAACGCATCGCGCCGTTGCTCGAGCAGATCAGCCCCGTGCTGATGCTGGAAGAGGTGTTTGAGTTCAAGCGCACGCTGGCGATGATGGGCGCTGCCATGCTGCGTCAACAGCAAGCCATGGACCTGCTTGGCAAATGGCAACAGCGTGTGACGGCGTTGCGCAGTCGGTTGCAGGAGAAATTCGCCGGGCGCTGGCCGATCACCGTGTCGGTGCTCGACATTCGTGAAGATCATATCCGCAGCTATCTGCCCGCCAGCTTTGCAGGTTCGGTGCTGACCGAACTGGGCTTCGCCTGGACGCCCACTGCCCGCGAAGCAACGGGCGTTTCCCTTAAACTCAGCAGCAAAGAGAGTTTGCCTGTGGTCGATGCCGACCTGTTTTTCATTTTTCAGCGCGCGGACAGCAAAGCCGCGCAGCAAAACTACGACAAGCTGGTCCGACACCCGTTCTGGCAACAGTTGCGCGCAGCGCAGGATGGTCAGGTATGGCGCGTGGATGCCGTTGCCTGGAGCCTGTCCGGTGGCATTCTGGGTGCCAACCGCATGCTCGATGAAATCGCTCGCGTGGCCATGGCGGATAGTCCCTCATGACCGCTGCGGTAAAACTGGGTCTGGGACTGTTGGTGTTGATAGCGTGCATGGGATTGAGCCTGGCAACCGGAGCCACCTGGATATCGCCCTCTGCGATTGTCCGAAGTGTGTGGCAGCCCGATGCGCTTAGCGCTATCGAGCATGTGCTGCTCGATACGCGCCTGACGCGAACCCTGATGGCCGTCGCCGTGGGTTCCAGTCTGGCGGTTGCTGGCGCGCTGATGCAGGCACTGACGCGCAACCCGCTGGCCTCGCCCGGTCTGTTCGGCATCAATGCCGGGGCGACGTTTTCGATCATTGCCTGTTCGTCGTTGTTTGCGCTTTCGTCCATGAGCCAGTGGCTGTGGTGCGCGTTCATTGGCGCGGCGGTAGCAGGGACTATTGTCTGGATAATCGGCAACCGCGGGCAGGGCAGTCTCAACCCGTTGCGAATTGTGTTGGCCGGCGCGGCGATTACCGCGCTGTTTACTGCGTTCAGTCAGGCGTTACTGGTAGTCAATCAGGACGGTCTGGACACCGTATTGTTCTGGCTGGCCGGTTCCTTGTCGGAACGCGATCTGGCCACCGCCGCGCCATTACTGATATGCGTGGTTGTGGCACTGGCCGGGTCACTGGTGCTGGCCGGGCAGGTCAACGTGCTCAATACCGGAGAAACCATCGCAACCGCATTGGGCCAGCGTACAGGCTTGATTCGCCTGCTGATGAGCATCGTGATCATTGTCCTGGCGGGCAGTGCTGTAGCGTTGGCCGGGAGCATTGGTTTCATCGGGCTGCTGGTGCCGCACATGGTACGCAAGACACTGTCCATCGATCATCGCTGGCTGCTGCCCGGCTGCGCGTTGCTGGGCGCAACGCTGTTGCTGCTGGCCGATACGCTGGCGCGGGTGGTGATCGTGCCTCAGGAAGTGCCGGTGGGCGTGATGACCGCACTGTTCGGCGCGCCGTTCTTTATTGCGCTGGTTCGCCGGGGGGCACGTTATGGATAGGCATCTGACCCTGCGCTACCGCGGTTTTTCCAGGCAGTTCAGCCTGACTGCATTGATACGTCTGTTGATCGGCGCAACGCTGACATTGCTGATCGCACTGGGCTCGCTGGCCGTGGGCAAAATCAACCTGTCGCCCGCGACCCTTTTGAATGTTTTTACCGGTCAGACGGATGCAAGTCTGGTTTTCATCGTCGAACAACTGCGCATGCCCCGACTGGTGCTGGCAGCACTTGTCGGCGCGGCGCTTGCGGTGTCCGGGCTGATCCTGCAAAGCATCATCCGCAATCCGCTGGCTTCGCCGGACCTGTTGGGTATCACCAGCGGTGCCAGTGCGGCGGCAGTGCTGTATCTGTCATTCTTCTCGGCTGCATTGGGGGCGCAATTTCTGCCCTTGGCGGCGATCTCTGGTGCAGGCCTTGCCGCATTGGTCATCTATCTGCTGGCGTGGAATCAGGGCGCTTCACCATTGCGCATGGTGTTGATCGGGGTAGGGGTGTCGGCCCTGCTGGCAGCAGTGACGACGTTCGTTCTGGTGTTCAGCCCGCTGACCACTACCTTGTCGGCTTATGTCTGGCTGACCGGGAGCGTGTATGGTGCCAGTTGGCCGGAGCCTCGCGCCCTGGCGGGCTGGCTGGCGCTGACTTTGCCGCTGCTGGTGCTGCTCGCCCGACAGGTGCGCATGCAGCAGCTCGATGATGATCTGGCTCAGGGCATCGGTGTGCGTGTGCAATGGCTGCGCGCCGGGCTGCTGCTGGTGAGTGTTGCGCTTGCAGGTCTGGCGGTTGCGTGGGGCGGGGCAATTGCCTTTGTCGGCCTAATTGCACCACACATTGCCAAACGCCTGATGCCACCGGGGTTTACCGGACAGGCGCTGATGGCGGCGCTGATCGGTGCCAACCTGGTAATGCTCGCCGATCTGGCTGGCCGCACGCTGTTCCTGCCACTGGACCTGCCTGCAGGAATTTTTGTCGCGGTGCTGGGCACACCGTTTTTTCTCTATTTATTGATCAACCAGCGGCATTAAGGAATTACGGATGGCGTCAATCGCAACCCACGACCTGACCCTGAGTTACCAACGGCAGGTGATCATCGACAGTCTTGATCTGCAGTTACCCGCAGGCCAGGTAAGCGTGCTGATCGGCAGTAACGGTTGCGGCAAAAGCACCTTGCTCAAATCCCTGGCGCGTCTGCTCAAGCCGCAGCAGGGCACTGTGGTGCTCAACGGTGCCGATATCCACCAGAAATCCACTGCTACGGTCGCGCGCGAACTGGCGATTCTGCCGCAAATGCCAAGCGCCCCGGAAGGCATAAGCGTACGTCAGCTGGTGGCACTGGGCCGTTATCCCTATCAGAACTGGATGCAGCAGTGGTCCGTTCAGGATGAAGCCATGGTCGAACGGGCGCTGGCGCAGACCGGTATGCAGGAACTGGCCGAGCGGCCCGTTGATGCGCTGTCAGGCGGCCAGCGTCAACGCGCGTGGATCGCCATGACGCTGGCCCAGGATACCGACATCGTATTGCTGGATGAGCCGACGACCTTTCTCGATCTGGCTCATCAGATCGAAGTGCTGGACTTGTTACGCGACCTCAATCGCCAGGAAGGCAAGACCATCGTCATGGTCCTGCATGATCTGAACCTGGCTTGCCGTTATGCCGATCACATGGTCGCCGTCCACGAGCGCACCGCCTTTGCCCAAGGACGTCCGGCCGACATCCTCAGTGAAGCACTGGTCAAGCAGGTCTTCGGCCTTAATTGCCGGATCATCGCCGACCCGTTCTTTGGTACGCCGCTGTGCATTCCCTTTGGCCGGGAACTGCCGCAATGAGCCTGGCACAGGCTTTCAGCGAGCCTGAATGGGCGCTGCTGTCCGGGGCGCTGCGCCTCAAACACGCAGTTGACCGCGATACCCGCTCGTTGCCAGCCCGTGCATTGCTGGACGACGAGGTGTGCGAACAATTGCTTGCAGCATTGGGGCCGGTCATCGGCTCTCCGACGCAGGCGATCACCGCGTCGCTGCTGGCCAAGCGCTTTTCCTTCCTGAGCACCGGTGCCTGCCTGTACGCCATGTCGGTCTACGACAAGGGCTTGATCCTGTCGCTGGACAATAGCGTGATTGAATACGCACACGAGGAGGGCCTGTGGACCTCTTCAATGCCCTTGGACGACGTAACACCTGTGGGTTATGAGCCGGGCACTCGCGAGGCGTGGCGGGAGGTAATTGTCGGCACCTTGTTCCGCGACCTGCTGCAGCCTCTGTGGGAAACCTTCAACCGCATCACTGGCATCTCCCGGCGCATCCTCTGGGAAAACACCGCCGTACGCGTTTATTCGCTGTACGACAAACGCATGGAGAAAGTTGAAGACCCGGCGATTCGACAGCGCTATGAAGCCGATTTCGACTGGCTGCTGAATCAGGCCGACCCGGCACTTTTCGGCCTGAGCTACAACCCGTTGAAACACTTCCGGCGCCCACCGGTTTTGCTCGAAGCCGAAGGCAAAAGCATCCGTTTTCGGCGCACCTGCTGCTTCTATTACGACGCCAGCAACCCCGTCGAGTATTGCTCGACCTGCCCGTTATTGAGGCCAAAAAAATGTCGATGAACAAGCACATTGCACACCGTCAGCAACAACTCAGTGACGCCGTGATAGAGCAATACCGGGGCATTGCCGCCTCCACCATCGGCCACCTGACTGACAGTGGTTATCTGCCAGGGATCAGACCGCTGTTCGACGGCGCGCGACTGGTCGGCAACGTGGTTACAGTCAAAGTACAGCTGCCCGACGGCAGCATCCTGCGCGATGCATTGCTTAACAGCCTGCCTGGCGACGTGCTGGTCATTGAATGCGTCGGCGACGATCATTGCGCCTGCTGGGGCGAGCTGCGCACCCTGGCCGCGCTCATCAAAGGCCTGGCCGGCGTAGTCATATCAGGTGCGGTTACCGACGTCGCCGCCTTACGCGAACATCGTCTGCCGGTATTCAGCCGAGGTATCAGTGCGGTGACCACGCGAAGTCTGGGGGAACGTGGTGAACTCAATGGGCCGATCAATATCGGTGGGGTTGTTGTTAATCCGGGAGACATTTCCATTGGCGATGACGACGGAGTGTTCATTCTGAGTGCGCAGCAGGCGAGTGAGTTGTTGCCTGGGTTGCTGGCCAAGGAACAAGCGGACCATGACAAACGGGAGGAGTTTTTCCGACGACTGGACAGGGATGAAGCACCTGCTGCCGGTTAGCATATTAATCCAGCAGAGACGCATTCTTGAGTAGATCAAACAGCCCTTCAGGTACAAGCGTAGATTCACTGGTAAAACTGGAACCAGAATGCCACGCGGCCTTGAAAGTTGCCCCGTCGCTTTCAAGGCCATCCAGCCAGGGCTTCTTATAGATTTCTGCGTCGTCAAATCTTGCATCGTAGACCTGCACGATCTCGTGCCCTGGCTTGCCCGCGTAGGTAAAAATGCTCTCCAACGTGCCAATCAACCGAACGTTGCTGATCGAAAAGCCCAGTTCTTCATACACTTCCCGGACCACGGCATCGATACTCCGCTCGCCAAATTCTATGCCTCCGCCAAGAGGGCGAAAAAGCGTTTGCTTTGCAACGACGTCGTGGAATTCGTTGACCAGTATTTTTCCCTGGTGGTGAAAAACGCAAAGAGCGAGGGCACGAATGCGCGGTTCTGACATGAATAAATCTCCTTTCCAGCGTTCTGCATGAGGCACACACAGACGTTATCAAGTTGTTGTTCAGCCATTATTCAGGTGAATAGCTGACCGACAGCCACCTTACAATTTAATTCCGTGCAAACTTACAATTAATTGTCATGTATTAACCGTTATCGTACGACCAGACAGGCAATCTGGATCCTAATCAGATTTCGGAATTTACATCAGGATTTTCCGACGTTTAGTTGACCAGCGCGCTAAAGATTTCGATTCGATGACCGATGAAGGTGGCAAGCCCAAACTGTCCCGGATAGCCACAATGTTTAACTCTCAGTTGAAAAAAACCAATAAGGCATTGGAGCGCCGCCTCGCCATGCTTGAACAAGCAGGGCAAATTCTGAATCTGGAGACAGTTGCCGCCGTTCTGGACGGGGCGGGCAAAGTGCAGTCAGTCAATGCCTTGTTCGAGACAGAACTGAGCTATGCACAAGCCGAGATTGCCGGGCGCAGTCTCTCCGAGTTGAGCCCGCCAGAGCTGAGCGCTGATGTTCACCAGAAGCGTGCTCTGGCTGCTATTCGGGACGGCAAACATTTCAGCGGCACGTTGCGCCTGGTCAGCAAAACAGGGGCCAGGGTGTGGCTGAGAACTGTGGTCGTCCCCTTTAAAAACGAAACCGGCGGTGTGGAGCAGATCACGCTGTACTCAAGCGTTTTGACACGCACCATCGAAGCCTCTCGCGAGAACGAAGCCCTCGTGAACGCACTGCAACGGTCAACCGCCGTTATCGACTTCACCCTCGATGGAATAGTCATCGCAGCCAATGACAACTTTCTGAAAGCAATGGGCTACGAGTTGCATCAGATCAAGGGAAAACATCACAAGATTTTTTGTTTGCCTGAAGAGTCCGCCTCGGACGCCTACATGTTGTTTTGGGAAAGGTTGCGCCGGGGTGAATTTATCGTTGACCGTTTCCGGCGCGTCGACAAGTCCGGTCGTGATGTATGGCTGGAAGCGTCCTATAACCCGATTACCGACGCCAATGGCAAGCTCTATAAGATCGCCAAGTTTGCAACGGTCATTACTGAACAGGTTGAACGTGAGAAAGCTGTCGCTGAAGCGTCGGAGATGGCCTATCAAACATCTATCGATACCGACGGCAGTGCCCAGCAAGGCCGAAAAGTCATCAAGGACACCTTGCAGATGCTGGGCCAGCTGACGATTTCGATGGAAGAGGCCACGCGGGGCATCGAGGCACTGGACTCTCAAAGTCAGGTCATTGGAACGATCATAAAAACCATCAGTGGAATCGCCGAGCAAACCAATTTGCTCGCACTGAACGCAGCTATTGAAGCCGCGAGGGCGGGCGAACAGGGCAGGGGGTTCGCGGTGGTGGCCGATGAGGTACGTCAGTTGGCCTCCCGCACGACCAAAGCGGCAGAAGAAATCGTAAACGTCGTGAAGACCAATCAGAGCCTTGCTTCAGATGCCGTGGGCGTGATTGTGCGCAGTACCGAGCAGGCTTCCGAGGCGCTGGTGCTGGCTAACGATGCAGATCGTGTCATCCAGGAAATCCAGCAAGGCGCCAACACAGTAGTTCGAGCCGTCAGTCGGTTTGTCGATCAGCGCTCGAGTTAGTTGCAAACGGCGGAACACTACCGAGCCGGGTAGTGTTCCCGGTCATCATCCTGGCAAGGGTCAATAGGGCGTAGCGAATGCCGACTAGTGTGAAGTCTGGCGACCGCTGAACTGCCTGCAGTCGTACACCTGTCGTCATTTGAGCGTAGCGTTCATGTCATTCATTCGCAGTCCGCACATGGTTCGTAAATACCTTTACACCCTGTTGTGGTTTTATCTGTTTTCTATTTTTTTGGTGGCCATCGCGTGGGAATTCAAGCTTGAGTCCTTCGCCATGTACGCCATGAACTTACCGTATGATCAAGACTTCGAAGATGCCGAGCGCTGGCGTTTTGTATTAACGTCGACCGGGTTTGCATTGCTGTCGATGGTCGTACCGTTCATTCTTTTGAAGCGCCTGATGCAACGCTTGCAAGACAGCTACAACGACTTGCTGAAGTCGCAGGCGCTCAGCGACTCTCTGGCCCGCCACGATCCCTTGTCTGGCCTGCTCAATCGGCGCGTGTTTCAGGAGCAGCTGGTTGCGCGCCTGGAGCAGGCCTCTTCGCAAACCGCCGTTTTCCTGATCGATCTGGATAAATTCAAGCTGATCAACGACACCCACGGGCATGCAGTGGGAGATGCGGCGATTTGCGCCGTTGCGGAAAGCCTGCGAGAGGCGACTGCCGGCTGGCAGGCTTCAGTGGCGCGACTGGGCGGGGACGAGTTCGGTCTGGCGGTCAGTGGTGACTTCACTCAGGTTGAACTGGCAACGCTGGCTGAAAGTGTGTTGGCTAAAATCGCAGCGTCCAGCGCGGATTTGCCGCGTTTAGCGCTTAGTGCGACCCTGGGCATTGCAATTTCGCCTTTGGACGGTTCGGATGCCGACACCCTGCTACAGCATGCCGACAGCGCCATGTACAGAGGCAAGAACGGCGGCCGCGCCATGTTTAACTTCTATGAAGTCAGTTTCGAGCGCGAACAACGCCAGCAGGAGCTATTCGCGCAGGAATTGAGGCAGGCTATTGAGCACAACCAAATCCAGCCGTTCTATCAGCCTATTGTCAATCTTCCGGAGCAACGCCTCGCGGGCTTCGAACTATTGGCGCGATGGCTGCACCCCGAGCGTGGAACTATCATGCCGCTTGACTTCATCCCCGTGGCAGAACAGTTGGGGCTAATCAAGCAACTCACTGAAAGTCTCCTGCTTCAGGCCTTCGATCAGGCGCGTGACTGGCCCAGCGACTTTACGCTGTCCATAAACGTCACTTCATTGATGATCGAAAGTGTCGATTTTCCCGACTGGTTGGCCCACGTGGCCAGTGAAGGTCAATTTCCACTGACTCGGCTGGAAGTGGAAGTGACGGAAAATGCCCTTGTGGCCAATATCGACAGTGCACGCCTGAACCTGGAGCGTTTGCGCGCTATGGGTGTGAGCGTAGCGCTGGACGATTTCGGTACGGGCTATTCGGGGCTTTACCACCTGACCAAACTGGCCATCGACAAAATCAAGATCGACCGGTCTTTCTTTGACACCTCACTGGATAACCAAAATGAGATGGTCAAAGCCATCCTCGCTCTGGGAAAAAGCCTGCGCATGAAAATCACGGCCGAGGGAGTGGAGCACGAGGAACTTGCAGACTGGTTAGCCTCCCACGAGTGCGATTTCGCTCAGGGTTACTTGTTCGGACGGCCCTTGCCTTTGGCCCAGGTGACAGCGCTGCTGGCAATGGCCGAGCCCGAAGTGCCGATAAGGGCGCGCGCCAGTGCCGGGTAGCACGAACGTCGGGCGCACAGGATGTGGCGCGCCACTAATGGCAAGCTACGGTGCCCGCCGAAGCGTAATCCGGGTCAACTCCGAAGGCTGGCCAAGACGAATGGCAAATCCGGGCCAGAGTGCGGTGCCGTTGTTGACGTACAGCTGCATCCCGCCGACATCATAAAGCCCCGACACAAATCCCCCGTTGGCCAGGGCCAGCAGGCGGTGAAGACCGAAGATCATTCCGCCATGGGTATGGCCGGAAAGTTGTAAAGTTACCCCTTTAGCCGCGGTTTCTCGCGCGTTTCTCGGTTGATGGTCTAGCAGGATGATCGGTGTGTCTTTTGCGATGCCTGCTATGGCTTTTTCAACGTCCGGCGCGGGGAAGCCGGTTTTTGGTGCGGTCACATCGGTGACGCCAGCCAGAGCGATCCGTGCGCCGTCGCGCTCGATCAGAGTGTGGCTGTTGGCGAGTGGCACCATCCCCAGCGAGACAAAGTGCTGCATCCACGTCTGGTTATCGAAAAAGTATTCATGATTCCCGGGTATGACATACACGCCGTCAGGCGCCCGTAAATCGCGCAACGCTTCAACATCCTGCTTTCGGTTGTTGAGTGAGCCATCGATCAGGTCGCCGGTGATGACGATCAGATTCACTCCCAGCGCATTCGACTGCTGCACCACCGCCTGCGTCCACGGTGCGTCAAACAGGCGACTGATGTGCATGTCGGTCAGTTGCAATACTTTGTAGCCCTCGAATTGCACAGGCAGGTTTTTGATCGCGATCTGGATGTCTTTCACAGGCGGCACGCGCACGGCCTGCTGGACGCCGATTGCCGCCAGTACCAAGGCTGCCACACCGATGACGTAGCGCAGATTTGCCGGAATGGTCAGTGTTTTCCGGCGCAGCAGCATCGTCAGCAACGTTGCGATATCGACGATGATTTGCAACACCGCAAGCAACAGGATCGCGCCAAACGCCCAATTGAACAGCATCACGACGGAGCGTGGAAATTCTGGCGAAAACACGCTCCCGGAGGAAAACCGGCAATACAGATGATATTGCGAGGCTAGAACAAGCAGCAGAGCAACGGCAATTCTGGTTGATAGCGCCCACGGCATTGGCCATAAGAACCTGGCGATAACGTACAGGCAGGGCAGGCTGAACATAACGTGAAACATCAAAGCGCTCCTTTAGTCATCCGCCGATAGTAACGGCTCGCCTCTCGAGGCGTCGACCGGTGGGCTCCGAATACTCACTTGATTCATAAGCGGATGAAGCAACACCCGATACTGGAAACGTGGTTGGTGCCTCTTTCGGCTGCGGGCCCGGCCTTGCTCGCGATCCTCCCTTCATGGAGCGGGTTTTAAGTACCTGGAGCGTTGACTGAGAATGCCGGAATGGCAGGAAATGGCATCCATAAATAAACGTATGGATGCATTAAGCATCCTAATCGCAAAAAGCCATCTCTTAATTGACGCTAAGGTCGGCACTCATGGTTAATGGCTGCAACGCTATTCAACGTAGAGTTCGCCGCCATGCTCAAATTCTCATCTCGTTTAAACGCTGTTTTCGGAGCCCTGACCGGGTTGGCTTTGCTGATCGGCGCAAACGCCGCGATGGCGGACCAGACGTTACGTTTAGCCCACGCCTCCAGCTCCAGCAGCCTTATCAATCAGGCGATGACGCGATTCGCCGCCCAGGTCAGTGCGCAAACCAACGGTGAGTTGAAAGTGCAGCTCTACCCGGACGGCCAACTGGGTGATGAAGCGCCTATTGTCGATTCGGTCGGCGCAGGAGCCATCGACATTGGCCTGGGCGGCTCGACCGACGGCATCGATCCGCGCCTGAATGCGCTGTCGCTGCCATTTCTGTTCGAAGATTCGGTCGCCGTACATGCCTACCTCGATAGCGAAGCTGGCAAGAAATTCCTCAGCATGGGCCAGGATCATGGCTTCGTCATGCTCTCGGCGCTGGACTCTGGCTTTCGTCAGTTCGCCAACAGCAAACACCCGATACTTCAGCCCGCGGACCTAAGCGGCCTAAAAATACGTACGCCGCCCAACCCCGTGATCCTGGCAACCATCAAGCAACTGGGCGGGCTGGGACAGTCGATTCCGTTCGGCGAGGTGTATACCTCGCTGCAATCGGGCGTAGTCGACGGTGTGGAGCCCGAGCTGCGCGATTTTTACGACCAGAAATGGTACGAGGTCGCCAAATATGTCTCGCTCTCGAACTACGTGTGGTCGGCTAACTTCTGGTTCATCAACAAGGACAAGTACGAAAGCCTGAGCACAACTGAACGGGCAGCTCTCGATAAGGCGGTGGTAGACACCACAGCCTGGTATCGCTCGCAGCTGGAAGCGGTGTACAGCAAGATTCAGCAGGAAATGCAGGGCAAGGGCGTGAAGTTCAATGACGTCAACCCGCGTCCATTCCGCGAGCTGAGCAACCCGGTGTATGCCCAGTTCGGCAAGGTCTGGGGCGAAGACTTCGTCAGCCAGCTGCGACACGACGCGCAAGGCGAGTGACGCCATGTCTATCAGCCCGCATCCTGACCAACCACCCAGCAGCCTGGCTGAACGCTGCCTTGCTGTATTCGGCTCGCTGATGTTCGCCGTGACCTTTCTGTCCATTCTGGCAGGCGTTTTCTCGCGTTACCTGAATCTGCATGGCTTCGAATGGTCGTTCGAGATCGCCACGATCGGGTTTATCTGGGTGACATTTATTGGCGCCGTGATCGCTGAAGTCAGGCACGAAAACGTGCGATTCCAGGGCCTGGTGGGCATGCTGCCAAGGTCTTTGCAAAAGGCCCTGGATGCCTTTGCCAGTGTGGCCCTGCTGGGTATCAGCGCCTGGCTGCTGAGCAGCGGTGTTGCGTTCATTTCACGCACCGGCTGGATGCCAACCCCAGTGCTGCGCTGGCCCGCCGGGCTGAGTTCACTGGCGTTGATCAGCGCCGCCGCGATGCTTGCGCTACTGGCTGTGGTTCGTCTGACACGCCTGATTCGCAACGGAGTACGCCCATGACCGTGCTGATCCTTTTTCTGGCGTTTTTCTGTTTGCTGATGGCTGGCCTGCCAGTTGTCTGGGCGATGGCCGGTGGCAGTATCGCGGCCCTGCTGTGGGGTGATCTGCACATGCCGCTGGCCTGGATTGCCCAGCAAACGCTGCGCGGTGCCGACTCGTCGACCCTGGCCTCGATACCGTTGTTTCTGCTGGCCGGAGAGCTGATGAACCGTGGCGGTCTGACGCTGCGCATCATGCGTGTTGCAGAGCACTGCTTCGGGCGTTTGCGCGGCGGACTGGGGCTGGTGAATGTCGCCACTGCGTTCGTCTATGGCGGTCTGACCGGATCAGCCACCGCCGATACTGGCACCGTTGCCAAGGTCATGATTCCGGTGATGGAGGCGCGTGGCTACCCACGTGCCTTCGCCGCTGCTGTTACAGCAGCCTCTGGAACGCTGGGCATTATCGTACCGCCGAGCGTCATCCTGATCATGTTCGGCGTGTTGACCAACACGTCTATCGGTGGTCTGTTCATGGCCGGCGTTATCCCTGGCCTGATGCTCGCCGCAGTCTTCATGATGACCGCTTACATAGTCGGGGTTCGCGAGGGCTTTCCAAAAGCTGAAGGCAAGATGGACTGGGGCCTGTTCCTACGGGACACCGGTGGCGCGCTGCCTGCGTTGCTGATGCCGTTCATGGTGCTCGGGTCGATAGTTACCGGCTTTGCCACGGCCACTGAAGCGGCGTCGCTGTCAGTACTCTATGCGCTGTTCGTCGGCACCATTGTCTATCGACAACTGGGCTGGCGCGATCTATTCCCGGCCGTGACCGAAGCGGTGACCACCACCGGCTCGGTAATGATCATCATGGCTGTGGCCATGCCGTTTGGCTGGATCCTGACCTTCGAACTGGTGCCCCATACCGTGGCCACCTGGATTGTCGGCCTGCATACCGGCCCGCTGGTCACCATATTGCTGGTGATTCTGGTACTCAAAGTGGTCGGTTTCTGGCTGGACCTTGGCCCGGCAATGATCATTCTGGCGCCGATTCTGGTCCCCGTGGCCAAGGCTGCGGGCTTCGAGCCCTATCAGATCGGCCTTATCTTCACCATGACCCTGGGTTGGGGACTTTTCACTCCGCCTATCGGCACCAACATCTTTGTGGTGTGCAACGTAGGACGTATTGATATCGGTGCCGTATCACGACGATTGATACCGTTCTGGATCGCCACCGCGTTTGCCATCGCCTTGCTCGTGTTTTTCCCGAATCTGACCCAATGGTTGCCCCGCGTCATGGGCTATTGATACCTCCCATTTCCTGAGAATAAAGATGAAACATTTGATCGGTGGAATTTCCAGCGGCGGCCGCGCTTTGCCCGAAATCGACGGCCAGGCTTTCAATGTTGCACGCTCCAATGGGCCATGGCTGTGGGACAGCAAGGGTGTGCGCTACGTGGATACCGCAATGGGTTTTGGTGCAACCATGCTGGGCCATGCTCAGATGGAGGTCATGGCAGCGGCCAGTGCAGCAATGCTCAACGGCCCGATGCCTTCCTTTGCACACGCGGGCGAGGAGGCCGCTGCTGCCGCATTGGCGACATTCACCGGCGATCTCAGCCAGGTGATCTTCCTCAACACCGGCAGCGAAGCCGTGCACCTGGCCTGCCGCACCGCGCGCGTGGCAACGGGTCGCCAGCGCATTGTAAAGTTCGCTGCCGGCTATGACGGCTGGTACGACTCGGTAGCCTTTGGCAATGCGGGGCAGGCCTCGGCCTTGATGAGCGGCACAACCCGGCCTGAACGTGATGGCATGCTGCTGTTGCGCTACAACGATTTTGAGGATGCCGAACAACTGTTTCGCGATTACAGCGACATCGCAGCCCTGGTGGTGGAACCCGTGTTGGCCAACGCAGGCTGCATCGAGCCTGCGCCGGGCTATTTAAAGCACCTCAGCGATCTGGCCCACCGCAATGGCGCACTGGTTATCCTGGATGAAGTGTTGATGGGGTTGCGCCTGTGTCCAGGGCTGACCGGCACGCTGCTGGGTGCCGAGCCTGATCTGGCCACGGTCGGCAAGGCGATCGGCAGTGGTATTCCGGTCGCCGCTCTGGTTGGCAAACCCGAATACATGCGTCTTTTCGAGCAGGGAAAAATCGTACGCGCCGGCACCTACAGTGGAGCGCCGCCAGCGTGCGCTGCAGTACTGGCGACCCTCAAGCAACTGGCGACCGCCAACTATGCCGCACTGCTGACACGCGGTGATCAGCTGCGCGCCCAACTGGTCGCAGCCTTTGCCAGCAAAGGCATGGCCGTGAGCAGTACGGGTTACGGGTCAGTGTTCACGTTATGGCCCTCGGCGACGCCGCCCAGAACCTACGCCGATGCGGCGCATGTGGCTGACAGCGCGTGGACACTCGCGCTGCACAAAGCGCTGCGCCGTGAACGGGTCATGAGCATGCCGTTTGCCTTTGGCCGAACCTATCTGACCTTTGCGCATCAGGAAAAAGCGCTGCAAGCGGTGCTTGAAGGTTACAAGGCTGCCATCGCTTCGCTTTGAGACTCGCTTTCAGAACGGCTTTTGGCCTGAAAGCAATCACGGACGAAATGCGCCAGGCGGCGGGTATTCAACAGGGCATGTTCAGGCACCAGCAGCTCCAGTTCGATGCTTGGCAGCCGGGGCAACTGCTCGGATTTCAGGATGCGCCAGCCAGATGGAACAACTGAAGCGGGCAATACCGTCACCGAGGTGCCCAGTCGAACCGAATGCATGACGCCCGGCAGATGAGATGAAGAACTGACCACCCGCCAAGGCGTGCCCAATAGATCCAGCGCCTCAATGATCTGCGGACGCGCCCGGCAGCTTTCGGTAAATAACGACAACGGTAAAACTTTCTGTTGCTCGGGAAAATGCCCCGGCGCTGCGCACCACAACATCGGTTCGCACCTAAGTAACTCACCCTGCACCTTGGTGCCGGAGCGGGTGATGATCGCCAGGTCGATGCTACCTTCGGTAATCATGGACTCGAGGCGAGAAGAAAAATCACAGATGATTTCTACCTGCAGATGCGGATGGCGCAGGGTGAATGCCTGCATGAGCTCGCAGCCCAGCGACTCAAGATAGTCATCCGGCATGCCTATACGAACGCGAGTGGCTTCCTGCCCGCAATCGAGCGCGGCAAGCGCCTCGTCTTCGAGCATCTGGATACGCCTGGCGTAGCCGATCAGCCGTTCACCATGCTCCGTCAGCGTAACGCCACGGCGAGACCGCTCCAACAGCTTGCGCCCGACCCGGGATTCCAGCCGGCCCAGCATCAAGCTGACAGCTGCCTGGGTCTTGCCGATACGCTCACCGGCAGTGGTGAACCCGCCGCAATCGATGACAGCAACAAAAGCAGCAAGGCAATCGGTATCGAGATGGCGCATGGGGAGACCTCGGGTGAAACCTGATAGGCGAGGTCTATGCACGTTCCATTCCGTTACGGGAAATGAAGCAACTTGAATGTCACGACCGAAGCTTCTCATTCGCCTGGCTGTTGAGCTGACGCTGCATATCCCAGCAACGGTAATGATCTGTCAGCGTTTCCGTGATGGATCGATATTTGATGCCCAGATCATTCAGGCTGCGCTGGTTATCCACCACGAAGCGAATGCCGAGGTGCTTGCTCAGATAATCCTGAGTGAGCCCGAAGAAGGGACCAATCAACCTGACAATAGCGTCGGGAATGCGGTAACGCGGCAATAACCAGGGGCGTCGATGCAAACGGCGCACAATGCCAGCTATCTCCACGAAAGAAATCATATGTTGTTCAGCAAGGATATAGCGCCCCTGAGCGTCAACCTTGTTCGCTGCGATGATATGAGCTGCCGCTACATCCCTGACGTCCACGGTAGTCAGACTCAGGTCGGGCATGCCATAGAAGAAGTAACCGCGGAACATCTCATCCAGAAGAAACAGGCTTCCGGAGTCCGAGGCCGGCGTAAGAGAAGGGCCGAGGATCATGCCCGGATTGATAGTGACCAGGCTCCAGCGAGTCTGCTTCTCGCAGATCCGCCATGCTTCTTTTTCGGCCTCGACCTTGGCGTAGTGATAGGGGTTGGTTTCAAGCGTGCTGCTGGTATTGAAATAGTCTTCGGTAAGGGTCTTGTTCTTCATGTGCAAAACGTCAATGTAATCGCCAAAGATTGCCCCGACGGTGGAGGTCGGGACGACACGAAGGACGCTGGGCGTTTTATCGACACTGCTCAGAACGTTCCGGGTGCCCAGCAGTGCAGGCTCAAGCATTTCCCGGCGGCCGTCCTTTATTTTTTCAGGCAGCAGAAAGGGCGACGCCACATGATGGACGACCGTGCAGTCGTGCATGGACGCATCAAACGCGCCGTCTACAAGAAGATCTGCTTCGAACAGGTAAAGTTTGCCTGGATGTTGCTTTTGCAACGTCAGCAGAGGAAGCACTTTTGCCCTGTTGGTGAGGTTGCGCACGGTGGTATTGACGACATTGCCGCTGGCAAGCAGTTGCTGAATCAAGTGGCAGGCCACAAAACCGCCACCCCCGGTAACAAGCACTCGTTCTGTCATCACGGCCCATCTCTTGTTTGATTATTTATGGAGAGCAGAGAGCTACGATAAACAACCGGTCACAGAACGATCAGGGGTTGAGCGGACACAAAAGGGGGCGGCAGCGGACGTTTGATGATCACGTATGTTCTTGCGAGTACGCAAAAACTCAGGAGGTTGACAGGCCCTGGATGTCTTTTCGAAATTGTTGAATTTCGTATCTGGCTTCGCGGGGTGTTACCCCGGTCCAGCGTTTGAACGCCCGACGGAAATCACGAATATCGCTGAAGCCGGTTTCAGTCGCCACGTCGATCAATTTCGTTTCACGGTGACTCAGGAGTGACAATGCTCGGGCCCTGCGTAGCGAGTCGATGACGCCCTGATAGGACTGTCCCGCCTCGTCAAGACGACGCCTTAAGGTGCGTTCGCCGATATTGAGCTGTTGCGCAAGGTCATTGAGTGACGGCGGAGCGCAGAGACGCTTGCGTATTTCCCGTTGAACGGTTTCGACAAGATCTGACGTGCCTTTATCTTCCCAGTTTGCACTGTCCAGCAACTCTGCCACTTCTGCAGCCACGAAGTCATCGCGCGTCAACAATGGAATGTCCAGCCACAGGGCATCGAATTCGATCAGATTGTGAGCACCGGCAAATACCACCGGGCAGCGGAATATTTCGCTGTATCGTTGCCGGTGCGCAGGCTCTGGATATTCAAGCTCGATGCGGCTGGGGAGCATGTCATGATGCCCAGTCAGATGCAGCGCGATGGCCATCGCGCTGGCGAATGCCTCTTCCAGATAAAAACTGATCACGTCAGGGTCAAAGAACTGCGGCACCATGTAGGTCAGGCAGCGACCTTCATGAAGCTCCATTCGATGGCGGAGCAGGGCACCGGCATGCTTCTGATAACGAATGGCCAGGTCCAGCGCCTCACCCAGCGTGGCACTGGCCTGCATACCCAGCCCGACAATGCCCCATGACACTGCTGTCTGGCGCTCGCCGACCGACAGACCCAAGCC
Source organism: Pseudomonas syringae group sp. 26L6 (assembly GCF_032587815.1). Taxonomy (NCBI): domain Bacteria; kingdom Pseudomonadati; phylum Pseudomonadota; class Gammaproteobacteria; order Pseudomonadales; family Pseudomonadaceae; genus Pseudomonas; species Pseudomonas syringae group sp. 26L6. The sequence continues at coordinate 228,191 of NZ_JAWHPJ010000012.1, read as the reverse complement.
GTCATCACCCAGCACCGTGATTGTTCGGCGTACCAGCAGGTTGCTTTGCCGATGCGACAGAAGATAGCCGGGCTTTTTCAGGTCATCAGGAGCAAAACCCAGGCCACGGCATAGCCACTCGGCATCGACGCCACGTTCGGTCGCGTACTGCAGGAGCATGCGCGATACCTGCGGCGGAGCCGAGGCTTCAGAGAACAGTGGGTCAGCAATGAGCTTCATGTTGATCCGGACCTTTTACAGACAGGTTTTATTGTTTTATCGAATCACAGCATGCCTGAAAAAACAGCCGAAACACCCCTCGAATCGTTAAATTAATCATTGATCCGACCCGCCAGCCGAACAAGTCCGTTACCACCCCCTTTTACGTCCATTGGCCCCCTGCATGCTCCGCGCCTCCTTGGCTAACTTAGGGTTCTCGCTGTTGAACCCGAGGAATACAAAGTGAGCCACGAGAACAACAAGATCCACGATTGCGCCGACGCGGTGTGCATTATCGGAAGCGGCCCGGGCGGGCTGTGTATGGCGAGGGCGCTCAAGCGTCAGGGCCTCGATTACGAGCAGTTCGAGCGACACGGCGAAGTGGGAGGCGTATGGGATATCAATAACCCCGGAACCCCAATGTACCAATCGGCGCACTTTATCTCCTCTCGCGATCAGTCAGGGTTTATCGACTATCCCATGCCCGCGCACTTTCCCGATTACCCGAGCAATCGACAGATTTTCGAGTACGTTCGCTCTTTTGCGATGGCGTTCGATCTGTACGACAGGATCCGTTTCAACACCGCAGTCAAAGACGTTGAAAAAGAACAGGATGGACGCTGGCTAGTCACGCTGGCCAGCGGTGAACGACGCCGCTATCGCGCGGTAGTGTGTGCCACCGGCTGTAACTGGGACCCTAACATGCCTGAAGTGAAAGGTCAGTTTGAGGGCACCGTTCGGCACTCGGTAACGTACAAGAACGCCGACGAATTCAAGGGCAAGCGGGTGATGGTCATCGGTGCGGGTAACTCCGGCGCCGATATTGCCTGCGATGCGGCCAAATATGCAGATAAAGCCTTTATCAGCATGCGTCGCGGCTACCACCTCATTCCCAAGCACCTGTTCGGGATGCCGGTTGATGAGTTCGGTGAAAAGGGACCGCAACTGCCGATGTGGCTGGCGCGCCCGGTTTTCCAGACCATTTTACGGGTCATAAATGGTGATACCCGGCGCTTTGGCTTGCCCAGGCCGGACCACAAGCTCTTTGAGAGCCACCCGTTGCTCAATACCCAGTTGCTGCACTACCTGCAGCACGGCGATATTCAGGTAAAGCCGGACGTGTCCCACTACGAGGGTCAGCACGTGGTGTTCAAAGACGGCACGCGTGAGCCACTCGATCTGGTGCTGTATGCCACCGGGTATAAATGGAGCTGCCCCTATGCCGCGAAGTATTTCGAGTGGCAGGGCGGTCGGCCCCGGTTGTACCTGTCTATTTTCAGCCGTGAGCATCACAACTTGTTCGGCATCGGGTACGTCGAGACGAACTCGAGCGCCTATAAGCTGTTTGATAGCGAGGCGCATGCTGTCGCTTGTTACTTGCGTGACCAATTGCATCAGAAAACCCAGGCCAGTCATTTCGATCAGTTGATTGCTACGGACGACCCGGATCTTTCCGGGGGAATCAAGTTCGTCAAATCCCAACGCCACGAGGTGTACCTGGAGGCGCATGCGCTCAAGAAATACCTGCGCAAGCTGTTTCACAGCCAAGGCTGGCCTGCGGTCGAAGAGGGTTATTACAAAAGCCTGCGTAAAGGCACTGGCTATATTCCTGCGCCACTGCAACAGAAGGTCGCCATTCAGGAGACGTGCTTATGAAAACGGTGGTCCTGATTACCGGCGCGGCCGGCGGCATTGGCCAGGCGATCTGCGCCCAGCTGATCCGCAGGGGCATGCAACTGATACTGGCAGACATCGACGAAAAGCAGCTGCGCGTGTTGGCGGAAAGCCTCGGCGAAGATGCTTTTCCCTATGTAGTTGATCTGACCGACCAGGAAAGCCTGGCAGGCTTGATGACCTACATAGAGTCAGAGTTTGGCCGACTTGACGTGTTGATCAACAATGCAGCCATTGCAGTAGTCGAAGCGTTTGATACACGCTCGGTGGAAAGCATCAGTCGAGAGCTCAACATCAATCTCGTCGCACCGCTGATCCTGACTCGTCTGGCCATTCCATTGCTCAAGCGCTCGAACGACGCCCGGATCATATCCACTGTTTCATTGGGGGGCGTATTTCCCACGCCCGAATCACCGATCTACTGCGCCAGCAAGTTCGGCCTGCGCGGCGCAATGCTCTCGATCGGTATGGATCTGGCCGAGAAGGGCATCAAGGTCGGCTCCATCCTGCCAACCGCGACAGACACCCAAATGCTGCGCAAGGAAGCGATCGAAGGCGGCAACGCTTTACAGTTCATTGCACCGCCACAATCGCCGGACGACGTCGCACGTCAGGTGTTACTCATGCTCGACAAACCGTGCCTGGAACGGACACCGAAACCGAGCGAATCCTTGGCATCCAGTCTGGCTATGCTGTTCCCCAACCTGTTGCCACGCACCACCCGGTTGCTGCAAAAGCGCGGTGAGAAAGGCATGAAGAAGTACATCGAGTCGCTCGGCGAGCGCGGTCTGGCGCATCGGGTGGAGGGGATTTGGCGTTTGAAATAGCAGCCGTCTGCGCTGCGGACAACACAGAGCGTTTCAGGGCTAAGGGCTTGCGGACATCGTTCGTCCAGGGGCGATGACAGTTGATCGAGCCAGACGGACCGGGGCAAGCCATTGTGGCGCCTCGTCTGGTGAGTCTCATCAGTCGTGATGTTCAGATCCTTCATGGCGTTTACGGTGCCCGACAGGAGCCGGAGCGCGTTCCGGTTTCCGAAGGTGTGGGCGAGGTCATCGCTGTAGGCGAGGGCGTCAGCCAGGTCAAAGTGGGTGACCGGGTTATCTGCGGTCACTTCCCGGACTGGCTGGAAGGCCCATTCAGAATCGACGTGTTTGCCCATGACGTCGGCGTAACCCACGACGGCTGGCTGGCGGAAAAAGTCGTATTACCCGCCGCAGCGTTGATTCGCGTGCCGGACTCGCTGGCGGACAAAGACGTTGCCGCGCTCGCATCTGCGGGCCTGACAGCCTGGAACGCGCTGATGGAGGTGTGCAAAGTCAAACCGGGCGAGCTGGTCCTTTGTCTCGGAACCGGCGGGGTGGCGCTGGCCGCTTTGAAGCTCGCCAGGCTCCACGGCGCGCGCGTGGCAATTACCTCGTCAAGTGACGAAAAACTGGACATCGCCCGCCAGCTGGGCGCGGACATTACCATCAATTACCGAACACACCCTGACTGGGCTGCGCAAGTCATGGCGCTCACCAATAACACCGGTGCGGACGTCATCCTCGAAACCGGAGGCCAGGACACCCTGGGGCAATCAATCGCTGCCGCTGCCGTCAACGGACGTATCGCGGTCATTGGTGTGACCACGGGGAAGCACTCTCCGATTACCTGTCCCTCATCCTGAAAAATGTAACCATCAGGGGCATTGCCAATGGTAGCCGCGCGATGTTTGTCGACCTCATACGCGCAATCGAGGCAAATGGGATTGAAACCGTTGTTGCCAGGACGTTCAAATTCGCTGATGCACCCCAGGCCTATGCTTATTTTGCTGCGGCAAAGCATATAGGAAAGGTATTGATCGAGTTTGAGCGCAACTGAGGGCAGGGCACAGGATCATCCGGAAAATGGCAAAAGGCTTACACGATCTGGAGTGGATCCACTCTGTACGGTGCCACGGCGAAGGAGCAATCTACACCCATCAACTGCAAGCGCAGGAAGCGCTTCACAGGTCACGGATGATCACCATTGCCGGGATGGCTACCGACAGGATGTCGGAATGGTATTGATGGAAAAAACAACCCGCTTCGGCGGGTTTTTTTATGCGCGCAAGTAATGGGCGCGCCTGCAAATGTAATCGAAGCTGGCGGCAACGGTTTTACGGATGACGTGAAGGTGAAGGGCCTATGCAGGCGCATACCCAAGCCCAAAGGCGGAAAAAGGTGTCGTGTCGCGCGGGTGATCGCAAGGCGGCGCTGACCGTCGATTGGCGGTGGTCGTCATTGGCGGGCTATCGGCCTCGACCGTACTAAGTCTGTTGGGAGTGCCCGTTATTTTTACTTATATCGATGATGGCCACGAGACACTAAAAAAATGGTTTCGCAGACCTCGATAAAACAGTGTAATCCGCTATCGTCGCAGGCTCGGTGACTCGGGCTAACGCCCGGTAATACCTGGCACGCCGACACGTTTTCCTACCTGGGTTCTACTTGGAAAACCCTGCGTAGCGGTGCCCGTTTTTCATCTAGTCACCCTCTTTTTATCCAGTAACACCACAGTGTCTATTCATAAAATCCGGTTCATGCCGATAACGACAGGGATCGCGAAAAGTCAGGATGCAGAGAAAAATCAGGTCCTGCTCTGGCACAGAAATTGGATGACTACTTCTGTAGTCCGAAAAATCGCTTATCGCAAAAGTGCGCAAAACCTGCGTTCAACTACTTGCCTCTAGTGCAGTAGGGCTCTCGGACAGAAGTGCCCCCTTACTTAACGATGATGGATAATCAATGAACCTGATAAATCGCACCAGTTTCGCTAAAAAACTCATGGCCGCGTTCATCGTTTGCGCCATGATCACCTTGGCTGTGGGTGGGTTGGGTATGCTCGGTATAAACCGGCTTTCCGACGCCCTTGAGCTGACCTTCTCGAATAACCTGGTTTCAGTGGCCAACACCAACGAGACGATGACCGCCCTGACCACTCATAACCGTGGGCTTTACCGTTTGCTTGATGCCAAGGACAAGGCCACGGCGGATAAAATGCGTCAAAGTATCAATGCCGAGTTGGAGCGTGCGCAGAAAGTCTATGCCGTCTACCGCGCCACGCCATTGGAGGACGATGAACGCGCAGCGGGTGACCAGTACGACGCCTTGATGCCAGCCTACATCTCTGCTTCCCAGAACATCTTTGACCTGCAGCAGGCGGGCAAACTGGAAGACGCGCGCAATCGTCTAAACGCGCTGGCGGACGGGGAGTTCAATAAGGCTCGCGGCTACCTGCAGATCATGATCGACTCCAACAAGCGCCAGATCAAAGAAGGTGCAGAGGCCGCTGACAGGCTGCAAAGCAACTCGGTATTCATGTTGACGGCGGGTATTGTCATCGCGTTTGTGGTGGCGATCATGTTGGGTATTCTGATCACTCGCATGATTACAGGGCCACTGAGAAGCGCTATCGACGTTGCACAACGTATTGCATCGGGTGACTTGACCCAGAGCGTTTCCAGCACCCGAGGTGATGAAGCAGGGCACCTGCTCAATGCGATCGGCACGATGCAGGGCAATTTGAAACGGACGATTCAAGAGATTTCCAGCGCGTCCGACCAGCTTGCGTCCGCTGCCGAAGAGCTCGGCGCGGTCACTGAAGAAAGCACACGCGGTCTTACTCGACAAAATGACGAGATTCAACAGGCAGCAACGGCGGTCAACGAAATGACGGCTGCTGTCGAAGAGGTAGCCCGCAATGCAGTGTCTACCTCGGAGGAATCGAAAGCACTGGCAACCGACGCAGCCAGCGGCCGTGGTCAGGTCGATGACACCGTCAAGGGCATCGGCACGATGGTGAGCGAGATTACCGAATCGACGGGGTCTGTCACAACGCTCGCTGGCCACGTCCGGGATATCAGTAAAGTGCTTGAGGTCATCCGCAGCATTGCGGAACAGACCAACCTGCTTGCACTGAACGCCGCCATCGAGGCTGCACGCGCCGGTGAACAAGGCAGAGGGTTTGCCGTGGTAGCCGACGAAGTGCGCGCCCTTGCACACCGCACCCAGGCTTCTACGGTGGAAATCGAAGGCATGATCGGCACCGTGCAGTCCGGTGCCGACGGTGCGGTCGCTGCAATGAGCAAAAGCCTGGCGACGGCCACCAACACCCAGGAACTCGCTCAGCGTGCCGGCAGCGCCCTGGAAAAAATCACCAGCGGCGTAGGCACCATCAACGAGCGCAACATGGTGATTGCCTCGGCGTCCGAAGAACAGGCCCAGGTCGCACGCGAAGTGGATCGCAACCTGGTCAACATTCAGGAGCTCAGCGCGCAGTCGGCAGCAGGCGCCAATCAGACGAGCGCATCCAGTCAGGAACTGTCACGGCTGGCGACTTCGTTCAACACCATGGTTGCGCAGTTCAAGCTTTAACGGGCTCGTGCAGGTGTATTTCCGGTCTGATTGTCTGGACCGGGAATACATGCTGCATACCTTGTTCTTGTTCTTTCTACGGGTTGACCTCGCCAGTTTACGGGGGCAAAGCGCTTGAGGTAATTTGAGTCTGGCTTAAACGCTGAAGACAAACAGCGATCAGATGTGAAATATCTTGAAACATTCGTGTCACATGTCGAGTCAATGGAATAACCCTCTTCAAGGTTTTCCGATGAAAACGCCTCGTCCCGACACACGCCTCAAATCCCTCATCAACCTGCGCAACCTGAAAATGGCGCGGTCTGCGCACGCGTTCGTTCGAGGCAATACCGAGCAGTTCTATGAGTGGCTTCACAGTCAGTCGGGCAGGCGTCTGCCCAGCGGTCCGCCGGTCTGGATCTGCGGAGACTGCCATGCCGGCAATCTGGGGCCCACTGGGGATTCGAACGGCCGCATCGACATGCATATCCGCGACCTCGATCAAGCCGTCATCGGTAATCCGGCCCATGACCTGGTGAGGCTGGGGCTGTCGTTGGCGACAGCTGCTCGTGGCTCGGATCTACCCGGAGTGACCACGGCAAGAATGCTGGAAGAGATGATGCAGGGCTACGAAGAGGCTTTTATTGGCAACGACGATGAAGAGCCGGATCGTCCTGCGCAAGTGAAAGCGGGGATGCGTAGCGCGGTACAACGCACATGGAAGCATCTGGCAAAGGAGCGTTTCGAAGGTACGCAACCGACCATTCCGCTGGGCAAACATTTCTGGCAGCTGTCACGTGCGGAACGCGATGCAATCAAGGCGCTTTGTGAGACGCCGGAGATTCATGCGTTGGTGACATCGCTAAAAGGCAGGTCCCAGGATGACCGAGTGCGTTTACTCGACTCCGCCTACTGGGTAAAAGGCTGCAGCTCTCTGGGGCTGCTTCGCTACGCGGTGCTGATGGGTGTTGGCGATGAAGAAGATGAAGAGTTCTGCCTGCTCGACGTCAAGGAAGCCGTCGCCGCGGCGGCCCCACGTACTGCGAGGGCGCGCATGCCCAGAGACAATGGCAAACGGGTAGTGGAGGGCGCCCGGAACCTGTCGCCCGGTCTGGGTAGCCGAATGGTTGCCGTGCGAATGCTGGATCATTCGTTCTTCATTCGTGAGCTACTTCCTCAGGACATGAAGTTGGAACTTGATGAGCTCACTGAGCAGGAGGCCATGCAGGCCGCAGCGTATCTCGCCAAAGTTGTGGGTAAAGCCCACGCCAGACAGATGGATCTGGCCACACGTGCGGCGTGGATCAGGGACCTGCAAACCAATCGATCCGATACCCTGGACGCTCCCTCCTGGCTATGGTCGAGCGTCGTTCAACTGGTCGGTAGTCACGAGCAGGGCTACCTTGAGCATTGCCGCCTTTACGCGCTGTAGCGGTTTCGCCGCAGAGCCAGTAGACGGCAAAGCCGGGACGGTTATCTGTTGTGGCGCAGAATGGAAAAGTTCAGCGCCGCTGCCACCGAGAGCCACACCAGATAGGGAAACAAAATCAGCCCAGTAATGATGTCCAGCTGCAAGGCCATTACGATCATTGTGGCGACAACAATCCACAGCAAAGCAAGAATCACCATCGCAGCGACAATGCGGTTCGCACCAAAAAATACTGGTGTCCACAACGTGTTCAGTGCAATCTGAGCAGCCCACAGGGCAAGCACGATCTGGCTGCCGGGGAGCAGCGTCAGGCGATACCCTGCCCAGGCGAGGAGCAGGTAGATCACGGTCCACGCTACCGGAAATGCCCAGTTTGGCGGGGTGAAGCTCGGTTTCTGAAGGGATTCGTACCAGGCTCCTGGCTTGAAGATGATGCCGGTTGCTGCGGCGGCGCTGCAGGCTAGAAGGAAGATCAAAAAGGTCATGGCTTTTCCTGGGTTGAAACGCTGTAGGGCGTCAGATGAGTGGCAATCTCAAGCTTGGACGCCTGTGCGCTGGAAAGGTCCGATCTTTTGAGTGGCGAGGCGAGGCCAGCGAAGCCGATTGAAACAGTCAATGCCCTGCTGCGCTGGCCGAGCCGCTACTTTTGGTCAATAAGCCGCGACAATTCCATCCTTCCTTGGATCGGTCCCGCCCACATAGCCATGCGCCGTGCGCTGGATAATCTGCGCACCGCCAAAGGCAAATACGCCGCTCGGCTCTTCGACATCGATGTCGTGACCCTTTGCACGCAGTGCGCTGACCACATCAGGGTCAAACGCACGCTCCACCGCGACTTTCAAGCCGGTTTCGATCCTCCAGCGCGGCGCATCGGCAGCGGCTTGCGGGTTTTGCTTATAGCGCAGGATGCGCATCATCATCTGCAAGTGGCCCTGCGCCTGCATCGGGCCGCCCATCAACCCGAATGCCATAAGCGGTGTGCCGTCTGAGTTCATGACAAAGCCAGGGATGATGGTGTGGAACGGGCGTTTGCGCGGCGCAACGTAATTGACGTGCTGCGGGTCCAGCGAGAAGCCTGCGCCACGGTTCTGCATGCTGATGCCGGTGCCGGGTACAACGACGCCCGAGCCGAAGCCCATGTAGTTGGACTGGATGAACGAGATCATCATGCCGCTTTCATCCGCCGCTGACAGGTACACCGTGCCACCCGGTTTTGGCGAGCCATGCCCGGGATTGGCGGCCTGATCAGTGACCAGTCCCGCGCGCTCCATCAGGTAGGCCTTACTCAGTAAATCCTCTGAAGGGACGCGCATGTGCTCGCTATCGGCCACATGTTCGTCGAGGTCGGCGAGGGCCATTTTCATCGCCTCCAGCACCGGGTGAACCGTCTCAAGGCTGTCCACCGGGTGCTCGCCGACGCCCAGCGCTTCAAGCATGGTCAGGCCGGCAAGAGTAGCAATGCCTTGGCCATTTGGTGGGAGCTCGTGAACCACAGCGCCCGCGTATGGCACCGACAGCGTATCGATCCAGTCCACGGTGTGCGTCGCCAGATCGTCGAGACTCATCACGCTGCCATTGGCGTTGGCATGGGCGATAATCGCCTGTGCCAGTTCGCCGCGATAGAATGCTTCGCCTTTGGTCCGGGCGATCAGTTCCAGCGTGCGGGCGTGGTCCTTGAGCTGGATTTTTTCTCCGGCCAAGGGGGCTTTGCCACCCGGCATGAAGCATTCGGCAAAGCCCGGTTGATCCTTGAGCAGGTGCGAGCCGCGTTTCCACAGCTCGGCGATAATCGGTGTGACCTGATAGCCATCGCGGGCGTAGCCGATCGCCGGTTCGGCCAGGGTCGCGAAGGGCAGTTTGCCGTAGCGTGCCGAAAGCTCCACCCAGGCCGACACTGCCCCCGGCACGCTGACCGCAGGCCAGCCGCGTTGCGGCATCTGGCTCTGGCCTTCGAAGTATTCCGGTGTCCAGGCCTGTGGCGCGCGGCCGGAAGCGTTCAAGCCTTGCAGCTTGCTGCCGTCCCAGACGATGGCAAAGGCATCGCTGCCGATGCCGCAGCCGGTGGGCTCTACCACAGTCAGCACCATGGCCGCTGCGATGGCGGCGTCGACCGCATTGCCGCCACGGCGCAGCATGTCCAGCCCGGCCTGAGCGGCCAATGGTTGAGAGCAGGCGACCATATTGTTGCCCATCACCGGCGAGCGGGCCGACGCGTACGGTTGGTTGTAATCCAGATCATCGAACATAAGCGTTTCTCTTGGCAGAAGACGAAAGGTTTAGCCCTTGGGGTCCAGCGCATCGCGCAGGCCGTCACCCAGCAGGTTGAAACACAGGACCGTGATGTAAATCGCCACACCTGGCGCGATCGACATCCACGGAGCCTGCTCCATGAAATTCTTCGCTGTATTGAGCATCGAGCCCCACGATGGCGAAGGCGGTTGCTGACCCAGGCCAAGGAACGACAGGCTGGCTTCGGCCAGAATTGCCGAGGCGATGGTCAGCGTTGCCTGTACCACCAGCGGCGACATCACGTTGGGCAGCACGTAACGCAGGATGATCCAGCGATCCGGCAGACCGATGGCGCGCGCACCCTCCAGATAATCCTCGTGCTTGATCGACAGCACCTGGCCGCGGGTCAGGCGGGCAAAGATCGGCATGGCGGACAGGCCGATGGCAATCATCGCGTTGCTCAGGCTTGGGCCGAGAAAGGCGCCCAAAGCGATGGCCAGCACCAGAAACGGACAGGACAACAGTGCTTCCATGACCTGTGAAATAAGCATGTCCAGCTTGCCACCAAAGTACCCGGCCAGCAGGCCCAGCGGCACGCCGATGAGCATGGCGATGGCTACCGAAACACCACCGGCCAGCAGCGAACTGCGTGCGCCATACAGCAAGCGTGAAAACAGATCGCGACCCAGTTCGTCGGTACCCAGCCAATAGATCAGCGAGGGGGCTTTGCGTACGGCGAGAAAGTTGGCCTTTAGCGGATCATGGGGCGCAATCCAGGGGGCCAGAATGGCCGCGAGGACAAACAGCAGCAACACCGCCGCGCCAATCACTGCGCCTTTGTTGGCGAGGAACTTCTTCAGAAAAGGCGAGCGACTGCGCGGCAGGATCGCGCTATGCGGCAGGCTGGCAATAGCGGTCATCAGGCACTCCTCAGGCGTGGGTTGATCAAGCGATAGAGCACGTCGGCCAGCAGGTTCAACAGCAGAAAGCCAATCGCGACACACAACACCACGCCTTGCACCACGGCGTAGTCGCGGTTGAACACAGCGTCGACGATCATCTTGCCGAAGCCCGGAATGCTGAACACTTGCTCGGTCAGCACCGCGCCGCCAAGCAATTCACCAAACAGCAGTGTCGTGAGGGTGACGATGGGCATCAGCGCGTTGCGCAACGCATGCTTGAGAATCACTGTGCGCGGGAACAGTCCTTTGGCCCGAGCGGTGCGGACGTAGTCAGTGCGCAATACTTCCAGCATGGCGCTGCGGGTGTGACGCATGAGAATCCCCGACAGCCCGGCACCCAGTACGAAGGCTGGCAGAATCAAGGTCTTCAGGTTTTGCCCGAAATCCTCGCCCATAGGCACGAAGCCGGAGGCGGGCAGCCACTGCAGTTTCACTGCAAAGATCATGATCAGCAGAATGCCCAGCCAGAAGTGCGGAATGGAAATACCCGACAGCGCCACCACGTTGGCGCCGTAATCCACGGCGGTGCCTTTGCGCACCGCCGAAATGATCCCGGTGGGAACGCCGATCAACAGCGCAATCAGCAGGGCCAGCACGGCCAGCTCGATAGTCACCGGCAGTTTCGACGCCAGCAGCGTGGTCACCGGTTGCTCGGTGCGCAGCGATGTGCCCAGGTCGCCGGTCAATACGTTGCCGACCCAGTTGAGGTACTGCAACGGGATCGGGTCATCGAGCCGGTACTTGTCGCGCAGGTATTCCATGACCGCCGGATCGCGTTCTTCCCCGGCCATGGCCAGCACCGGATCACCCGGCAGCAGCTTCTGTAGGGTGAAGACGAACAGCGAAACCAGAATCAGCGTCGGTATCGAGCTGAGCAGGCGTCGCAGGATGAACATCAGCATACCGGAACCTCGCAGGTGCGCCCGTCAGTCATGGCTTGAACGCGACATTGGCCAGACGAATCAGACCGTCCGGGTTAGGGACGAAACCGGTCACGTTGTTACGCATGGCAATGATTCGCGGGTCGAAATACAGGTAGGCGGTCGGTACTTCATCGGCCAACAAACGCAGCGCTTCGTTGTAAAGCGCCTGGCGTTGTGCAACGTCGTTGACCGTGCGCGCCTTGTTCAACAGCTCGTCGAGCTTGGCGTTGCAGTATTTGCCGTCGTTCTGGCCACCCTTGCAGGTCACGAACTGATGGATATCGCCATCCGGATCAGGGCGGCCCGACCAGGCGCTCATGCCAATCTGGAAATTGCCGCTCGCCTGTTCGCTGAGCATCGTCGCGTATTCAGTGGCAATCAGGTTGACCTTGAAGCCCGCTTCTTCAGCCATGGCCTGAATGATCTGCCCGACCTGTTGCGCGATAGGGTTGTTGGCCACTTTCAGGTCAACCGCCAACGGCAGTTTCACACCGGCCTGCGCCAGCAGCGCCTTGCTTTTCTCGACATCGCGGGCCGGGATCGGCAGGTCCTTGTCGTAATACGGGCTGTTTTTCGGAAACGGCTGAGCGCTAGGGGCGTACAGCCCCTCAAACACCACCTGGTTAATGGCATCGCGGTCGATAGACAGCTCAAATGCCTTGCGTACGCGCTTGTCCTTGCCGATCGGCGAGTTGGCTTTTTCCCCGTTGCCGATGTTGAACATCAGTTGCATGTAGCCCAGGCCGGGTGTGTTGTAGATCGCCAGCTTGCTGTCACCCTTGACCGTTTTCACATCGGTTGGTGCAACACGCTCAATGATATCCAGGTCGCCGGAGCGCAGGTTGGCCAGGCGCACCGAGGTATCCGGAATCGGCAGGAACACCACTTTGTCGAAGTGATACGCCTGTTTATTCCAGTACTTGTCAAAACGCTCCAGCACGATTCGATCCTGCTGCACGCGCTGCACGAATTTGTAAGGGCCGGAGCAGACCGGGTTGGAGGCGAATTCGCCTTGCGCAGCTTTCGGCGCGAGCATCATTCCGGCGCGGTCCGACAGCTGTGAAACCAGCGTGGCATCGGCCTGCTTGAGCTTGATGGCGACGGTTTTTGCGTCTATCACCTCGACGCTGTCCACCGAGGCCAGCTCGCTTTTGCGCAGCGAGTCGGGGAGGGTGCGGGCGCGGTCGAGGTTGAACTTCACCGAGGCGGCATCAAAAGGTTCGCCATCGTGGTACGTCACGCCTTCGCGCAACGTCATGGTCAGGGTTTTACCGTCTTCGCTCCAGTTCCAGGCGGTGGCCAGTTGCGGCGAGTAAGTCAGGTCCGGGTTGACGTCCACCAGTTTGTCGCACAGCGCGGTGTAGACCAGACGGCCGGAGTAGGTACGCGAACGATGCGGATCAAGCACATCGGGATCGTCCTGAATGCCGATGCGCAACGTCGATTCGGCAAAGGCAGCGTTGGCGGCCAGCAATAACAATGTTCCTGTCACGACGCGTGCGATTCTCATGGCTGGCTCTCCACTGCAAGGGATTGATGATGCTTGAACAGATTCAGGCGCTGGGTGTAGGCAGCGCTGGGTGTCGGAAGGATCAGCGTGGCGCTGCCTGCGTTGGCGATTTCACGCCAGAAGTGGCAAGCCACCTGACGTTCGGCCTCGACTGTTTCCATCACCGGCACAGCTTCCTTGCACAGCGCACGGGCATGCGGGCATCGGGTATGAAAACGGCAGCCCGAAGGCGGGCGGCTGGGGCTGGGCATATCGCCGCCGAGGAGCGAACGCGGCTGGCGCAGGTCAGGGTGGCTGACCGGCACAGCGGCCATCAGCGCCTGGGTATAAGGGTGCAAAGGGTTATCGAACAGCGCGTCGACCGGCGCCAGTTCGACGATTTCACCCAGGTACATCACCGCCACGCGGTCGCTCATGTGGCGGATCACGGCCAGTCCGTGGGCGACAATCACCAGGGTCAGGCCGAACTGGTGCTTGAGGTCTTCCAGCAGATTGACCACTTGCGCCTGCACTGAAACGTCCAGCGCCGAAACCGGCTCGTCACCGAGGATCAAGCGCGGTTCGGAAGCCAGTGCGCGGGCAATGCCGATGCGCTGGCGCTGCCCCCCGGAGAATTCGTGGGGATGTCGGCCACCGTGTTCCGGGGCAAGACCTACTGTGCGCAGTAACTCTGCGACCCTGGCCTGACGGTCGCTGCGGCTGGCCTGGCTGTGCAGCCAGATCGGTTCGCCAACGATGGATTCCACGGTCATGCGTGGATTCAGCGAGGCGAACGGGTCCTGAAAGATGATCTGTAAGTCACGGCGTACCTGACGCAGCTTTTCCGGTGTCAGGTTGGCCAGGTTGCGGCCCTCGTAAATCACGTCACCCGCAGTCGGTTGCAGCAGGTTGAGCAGCAAGCGGCCAAGGGTGGATTTACCCGAGCCGGACTCGCCTACCAATGCCAACGTCTCACCCTTGCGGACTGACAGGTTGACCTCATTGACAGCCTGTACCGGCGGCTTCTTCGGCTGCAAAAGGCCGCTTTGCACGGTAAAGTGCTTGCTCAGGCCGATGCCTTCCAGAATGGGTTTCTGCGCGTTGCTGTCGGGGCTGACGCGCCCGGCGATGTCTGGTCTGGAAAGGTTCACGCACTGACTCCCACATGCTGTTCCAAAGGCGCACGGATGCACGCGGCGAAGTGTCCGGGAGACAACTCAAGCAGCGGCGGGCGTTCGTCTCGGCATTGCTGGATCACAAACGGGCAGCGGCCGGCGAAACGGCAGCCGCTTGGCATTTCTGCCGGCGTCGGCACTCGGCCGTTAATCGTTGCCAGGCGACCTTCACGAGGACCAATCGATGGCATCGAGCCCATCAGGCCGATGGTGTATGGGTGCTGCGGATCGTCGAACAGGGTTTTAACCGGGCCGCTTTCAACGACGCGACCGGCGTACATCACCATGACGTCATCGGCGACTTCGGCCACAACGCCCAGGTCGTGGGTGATCAGAATCATCGCTGTGCCAGTCTCGCCCTGCAAGTTGGCGATCAGCGAGAGGATCTGCGCCTGAATGGTTACATCCAGTGCTGTGGTCGGCTCATCCGCAATGATCAGCGCCGGATCATTGGCCAGCGCCATGGCAATCATGGCCCGTTGACGCATGCCACCCGAGAGTTCATGCGGGTAGGCGTCCAGCCGCTGGCGAGCGTCCGGTACGCGGACTTTTTCCAGCATTTCCAGCGCCCGTTGCCGGGCAGCCTTGTCTGAAAGGCCCTGATGACGCATCACGCTTTCGGCGATCTGCTCACCGATGGTGAAAACCGGATTGAGGGAAGTCATCGGTTCCTGAAAAATCATCGCCATGCGGTTACCACGCACATCCAGCAGGCGTTCTTCGGACATGCCCAGCAAGGCTTCATCGATCAGCAGAGAGTCGTGTGCGCCGACCTGGGCAGTCGCAGGCAAAAGTCCCATCAGCGCCATTGAGGTCACGCTCTTGCCGCAGCCAGACTCGCCAACGATGGCCAGGGTCTTGCCGCGCTTGACGGAAAACGACAAACCGTCGACAACGTTGGCGGGCGCACCGGCGAAGCGTACGGTCAGGTCTCTGACACTGAGCACCGTGCTGTCGCCAGTTTCTGTGAGATGGGCGATGGCGCTCATAAGCTGGCCTCCAGGTCTTGATTGATGACGTTATCCAGCGCCTGTTGCAGCGCCCGTAAATGGCCGCGCATGGCCGTGGCGGCCTTGATCGGGTCGCGGCTTTCAATAGCGCTGACGATGTCGTCGTGATCATGGCTGTAAGTGTCGAGGCGGTCGGCGTTACGCGCCCGCTGGCGCAAATCTCGCCAGGTAGGGTCCAGACGGATCGCATCAAGCATTTCGAAGATATCCAGCATCAGCCGATTACCCGCAGCTTCGGCAATTGCACGGTGCAGGGCGCTGTCCCACAGCTCGATGCCTTCGGCATCAGTCTGCTCGGCGACCTGCTGGCGAGTGGTGCGCTCGGCAAGGCGGCGCAAAATCGCCATCTGCTCACCATTGGCCCGCACCGCTGCCAGTGAGGCAAGTGCCGGTTCCAGGTGCAGACGCGCTTCCATGACCTCGCTGAAATTGGTCCGGCCAGAAAGCCGGGCGAAACTCATGGCAGCGCTGGGTGGTGTAGGTCCGACAAAGGTTCCTTTACCTTGCCGCCGCCAGATCTGGCCTTCGGCTTCCAGCACCGACAGGGCCCGACGAATTGCCCGTCGGCTAACCCCGAAATCGACAGCCAGACCCCGTTCAGTAGGCAGCGCCCGCAGGGGAAATGCCGCATGCTGAGCGACGATCTGCCGCAAGGCATCCAGTGCCAGTTTCGAAGAGTTGTCGATGGGGACGTCAGGATCGAACCTTTGCATCGTGGTACTCACACCAGACCAGAAAAAGATGCCCTGAGCTGCCTACACGCAGACATTCAGGGCAAAGGGACCGGTGCAAGAGCGATGCCAATGAAAATTGGTTCGATCAACTTCCAGTTGCAGGACGTCTCACAATTGCAGGCGATCAAGCCTGGCGCGCCAATGCTCAAAGGTTCGGCTGATCGGTTCCAGGCTTGGAAGAGGATTGGTTCGCAGGTCTGTGAACCAATTTTGCGAAGGAGGCGTTTTTTTGCATCAATGCGGGCATAGTGCGCCAGTGAGGCGCGCATTCTGCGGGGAGATTCTGGCATGGCGTTAAAAAATGCATCGATCGCTGTGCTGTTACTGGTATTGGCGGCTGGCGTCGGAACTTTCCTCCTGATGAATGAAGTGCCACAAGGGGAAGCGTTATCGTTAATAGCCAATGCGCACATTGATGGTTTGATCAGAGAGCCTTTGCTGCTCAGCGTCCGCTTGCCCGATGGTTCAAGTGCGCTTCTCGATGCTTTTGTCACGCGGCCAGAGAAGCCGGGGCGCTGGCCAGTTGCTCTGATCACTCATGGCACTAACGGTGATTCGAGCGATCGCACCAAAAGCCCCAATCTTTTCTCATCTGCGGCTACCGTATTTGCCCGTCATGGTTATGCAGCGGTAGTGGTAATGCGTCAGGGATATGGACAATCGTCAGGTGTCAGCGAAAAGCGTGATGGAACATGCCTCAGTCCCCATCATGCCAGGGCCGGCAGAATTGCAGCTGATGATCTCATTGCAGCATTGCAAGCCATTCAGGGGGCGCCCTGGTCATTACCGGATGAGGCCGTATTGATTGGTGTATCGTCCGGAGGATTCTCGGTGCTGGCAGCGGGCGCGTCCAATCCACCGGGCGTACGGGCGATAATAAATTTCGACGGTGGGCGCGGGGCCAAGGGGGCTGGCAAGGTTTGTGGCAAGGAGCAACTTCTAGCGGCTATTAAAACTTACGGAAGCCTCTCACGACTGCCTACCTTATGGATGTACGCCACCAACGATAAAGTATTTCCACTGCCACTCGGCGAAGAGTTTTTTGCAAGCTACATCGATCATGGAGGACGTGGAGAGTTTTTCCAGGCTCCCGTATTTGGTGAGGATGGTCACACGTTCTTTGAATGGGCGCCTGAAGAAATATGGTGGGGCAGGGTGGCTGATTTTCTGGATAAGAACAGGCTGCCGAGTGATGAGATCATTTCTGCACCTGTCCCGGATCTGGACCCGCCCGAGGGCTTGGCCACATCAGGGAAAGCGTCTTTTCAAAAATATCTGAACAGCCAGGTGTATGAAAAAGCTTTCGCGACCAATGGAGCAGGTGTCTGGGCCTGGAGCGGGGGGCATCGCAGTCAGGATCAAGCAGGCAAAAAAGCGCTAACTCGCTGCGAGAAGATGACACTCGCAAAAAAGGGGTTGCCTTGTACGGTCTATGCAGTAGGTAACACGCTGGTTAACGCGCAGAGAAAGTAAGTTATTTTTTATGAGGACTTCGCGACATCACTTCGCCGCGAGTTGTTGGGCCTGCTGCAACTCGTCGGGTGATATCTTATTCTCGCGTGCCTGTTTTACCAGGGCGTTGTTGGCGGTCGCGAGGCCAGCGCTGAGGGTCGCGATCTCCGTTACCAATGCGCCGACTTTGGATTTTTTGATTTCGGGATCCATATTCTGATCCGCCATAAGCGCCTGTAACTCCTGCTGTTTCTCCTCAATTTGTCGCTTCAACTCGCGGATCATCTTGAGGGTTTTTTGCGTCTGGTCTGGTAAGCCGCTTGATTCGATATCGGCATTCGACTTTGCCTGTGGCTTCTTGTCGTCGGCAGATTTCTGAATACTCGCCTCAGACAATGAGACCTTTACCCCTTCGGCAGGAATTGCAGTTGTAGCTGCAGAAGACGACTCAAGCGATTCATCTGTGACGTTGGCACTGTCAGGCCTGGGCGCAGGGACGACCGTTGGCGTGTAGCTAAAATTGGAGAGCTGAGTGTTGATGTTCAACGTATATGCCTCATGAGATGTCCGCAGTACGCCATTGGTACGGAAATGTAGCAAAACGTATCATTTCTGAATCATCGGCCGATCCTAGCAAATCTTTAGGTTCCGGGAGTGCGCCAATTATGATTCAAGCGCAAACGCCAACGACGTTCGCGATGGCTCGACATTGAAGGCTGTGCTGCCCAATCGGCCGCTGCACACTCCCAGGGCGGAGAACCAGGTGTCGGCATTCAGTCGGCGCACGTCACCGATCTGCAGGCCCATCACTTCAGAACGTCGTTGACCGCCACTGTTCCAGGCAAGAGGAGGAGGGCGCGGTCGCGGATCCCGCGCACCATCCTCGCAGGTCGCGAGCATCGCAGCAGGGGCTCGAGCGCCACCGCGGTTTTCTTACGTACCGCCACGCCTTGCCGCGACTGTGATTTGCGGGCTTCACGCAGCAAGGTTTTCACCGGCGGCGCCTCGGTGGGACTGTCCCAGTCATGCAACCGGCGCCACTTGGTCAGCATCACCAGCCGTTGCCATACGCAGCGCCCCTCGTCTCTATCGGCTGTTCATCGACACTACACACATGCTGTTACTTTCTGTCATAAAAGCTTCATATATAGGATCTATTGAGAATCTTGGGCTAGTCGATAACCGATAAATCCCTCATGTAGCCCTGCTATGAATCTTCGAAGCCTGAAAATTGCCTACCGCAGCCTTGCCTGCTTTGGCGTCCTGATAGTGCTCACGCTTAGCGTTGGCCTGTTCGGATTGAATCAATTGTCACACATTCGTGCGCAGGGACTAGCGCTTGAGAACAACAGCATTCCGAGTATTGTCGAGGCCGACAACTTAGCCTTGCAACTGGCCCGCACGCGCATAGAGGCACTGCGTATGGTCGCAATGCCTGACGCTGCCAGTCGCGCCGCCATCCTGAGCAAGATAGACGGTATATCCGGTCTGGTGAACAGCAGCTTCAAACGCTATGAGCCACTTGTGGGCAGTGATGAAGAACGTAGGCAACTGGAAGCCTTGCAACAGCATTACACGAGCTATCTCAGCTTGCTTGGCAAGCTTACAAACCTGATGTCCATGGGGCAGATCGATCAGGCTCGTCTTGTCATCAGTGACGAAATGGCGTCTGTCGGTGCAAAAATGAACGAGGGCACGGAAGCACTGCGAAAGATAAATGAGACTGCAATCAAAAACGCTGCAATAGCGTCCGATTCGACTTACTCGCAGTCACAGCTGGTAACCGGCATTGCGATCACGCTGGCGGTGGCTCTTACCCTGCTCTTGGCATGGCGGCTCACCGCAAGCCTGGCGCAGCCAATCACTCAGGCGGTTCAGGTCGCCAGAACCATCGCCGATGGGGACCTCACGCAAGTACTCGATGTACGCGGTACCGACGAAGCGGCTCAGCTCCTCCAGGCGATGCAGGTAATGCAAAACAATCTGCGTGAGACGCTTACGCACATGGGTCATTCGTCAACTCAGCTGGCAGCATCGGCTGAGGAAATGTCCGCAGTCATGCATGAGAGTGCACTAGGACTGCAGCAGCAGAACACCGAGATCGAGATGGCCGCGACCGCTGTTACTGAAATGAGCCAAGCGGTAGAGGAAGTCGCTAGCAATGCAACGTCAACTTCCACAGAGTCCAGAAAAGCTGCCGAAACAGCCCGAGAAGGGCAGACTCAGTTGGGCGCAACATTAGGGGCCATCGAAACCCTAACTGAGAACGTTTTGGACGCCCGAGAGCAAGCGCAGTACTTGGCCGATAAAACCCTCAACATAAGCCAGGTACTGGACGTCATACGATCGGTGTCGGATCAGACCAATCTGCTTGCACTCAACGCCGCGATCGAAGCAGCCCGCGCGGGTGAGGCAGGGCGGGGATTTGCCGTAGTCGCTGATGAGGTACGCGCATTGGCACACCGTACGAGCGAGTCAACCCGAGAGATCGAGTCGTTGATTGGTAGCATTCAAGACGGTACCGCACGCACTGTCGATGCACTTGAGTCCAGCGCAGAGCAGGCCCGTCTTACGCGAACTCAGGCTCAGTCCGCAAACTCGGCCTTAGCAACAATCGCGCAGTCAGTCTCCGGTATCGATGATTTGAACATGGTGATCGCCAGCGCGGCTGAAGAACAGGCACAGGTCGCACGCGAGGTAGATAGGAACATTGTAAGAATCCGCGATCTTTCAGTACAGACGGCCACAGGCTCCGAGCAAACCCGGATTGCCAGTCAGGAACTGTCTCAGCTCGCTGCCGGATTAAATACGCAGGTTCGCCGTTTTCGCGTTTAACCAACAATCCTTTCAAAAGCCTTGTCAGGTTGGGGGTCTTCCCCCAACTCGCGCGTGCCTTAAATCAAGCTCGCGCGACACTCATCAATGAGCTTTGGCTATCCAGAGCTCATCAACCCGCGTGGTATAACTCTGACTCATCAAGTCGCGCCGCTTAGCACATTCCGGTGTAGTCGGCACTGTCGCTGTGCGTAACGTCCCGCGTCCCCATCGACTGTTGATCGAGTCCATGACCGACATCAGCCGAGTGTCATTGGTAGCGTAGGGCAGCTCGATCACGACACCGTTGGCATACTTCGCTTCGTCCGGATTGAACATGCCCGTACGCACGCTCAAGCGCATCTTCTTGCACACTGAGCCTTGAGCTCGCAGCTTCTCCGCAGCTCGCGCTGTGTAGGTGGCCACCGCCTCCTTGATGGGCCCAACTTCGCTATGTTTGGCGATGTTTTTTTCATAGTCGCCCGGCGCAGGGTGAATTTGCGCGGCGATCAGCTTGATTTGCCCTTTCTCTTCCAAGTGTGGGGACAGCGCTGAGGCGAATGAATCTGTGCCCGAGCACTGCCTTGGATCCAACGGACGCTACACGATCGGCAGCCTGATGAAAAATATATGGAAGGGCATGCGCATCAACACCGGAGGCCAAGAGCGGACGCAAAAATATAAGGCAAGCGTCCTCCAAACTGTGCGGTGATCGCACAGGTTCTCTGTTAACCGCTTAAGTTTTAACGCCTTGGCGTAGATAGCGTATTACAAAAATCTATTCGGAGTCGGGATATTCCCCATGTTCGCACACTTGAAAGTCCGCACAGGCATGATCGGCGTGTTGGTGTTATTCGTCATCGCGCTGATGTTCTCGATCGTCAACAGCTGGTCATCGGCAATGCGCAGCTATGACCAGGTCGACGAGCTCAGACATACTTCACAACAGATTGACGGCATCAATAACTCACTGCTGTTGGCCATCCGTACCAGTGCCAATGTGTCATCGGCCTTCATCGAAACCGTGGGTGGTCGATTTGAGGATGCGGAAGCCCGGCTGATGCGAAGTGAAGGCATCTGGAACGACGCGATTGCCAAGCTCGATGCATCGACGGCCGATATTCGCGACTCGAAACTTCAAGCGCTCGCCGACGAATTGAAGGCCGCGTTCGCCGAGTACGGCAACGCCATCGTCGGCCAGCGCGCCGCCACCCGTGCACGCTCGGCGGACCAGTATTTCGTGGTCAACATCAGCGCTGGCAAGGGTATGACCAAACTTCAGGAAATCCGGGTGAATCTGGTCGGCGCCTTGGATGCCCGTGCCGCTGAGATTAACCGGGACGCCAGTGAACGCCTGGCCACCGCCAAGCGGCTATCCCTGGTACTGGCGTGTATCACTCTGGCGCTGGCGGTGATTTGCTGGATGTTCATCTCCAGCCGTGTACTGCGCCCGCTTCGTGAGGCCGGTGAGAACTTCAAACGCATCGCCAACGGCGACCTGACCCAAGAGGTCGTGCCCCCGGGCCGCAACGAGATCGGCGACTTGTTCGTTGAGCTTCAGCGCATGCAAGCCAGCCAGCGCAACACCTTGATCCTGATTTCCGGTTGCGCGACCCAACTGGCTTCGGCGGCCGAAGAGCTCAACGCAGTGACCGAGGAAAGCAACCGTGGCCTGCAGCAACAAGACATGCAACTTGAACAAGCCGCCACTGCAGTCAACCAGATGACCAGCGCCGTCGAAGAAGTCGCGCGCAATGCCGTCTCCACTTCGCAAGCGGCGACAGCTTCAAACACGCTGTCGGAGAAAAGCCGTCAACAGGTTCGCGAAAACATCGCGGGTACTCAGTTGATGACAACTGAAATCCAGGGCAGCGCAGAGCGTATCCAGCACCTGGCCGGCGAAGTACGCAACATCGGCAAGGTACTGGACGTGATCCGTGCGGTATCGGAGCAGACCAACCTGCTGGCCCTCAACGCCGCCATCGAGGCCGCCCGTGCCGGTGAAGCGGGGCGCGGCTTTGCCGTGGTCGCCGATGAGGTGCGAACGCTCGCCTATCGCACCCAGGAGTCCACCCGCGAGATCGAGCAGATGATTGGCAGCGTGCAGACCACCGCCGAGCAAGCTGTCGACTCGATGCGAGGTAGCACCCTGCGTGCGCAAGGGACCCTGGAAATCACTCAAGCCTCCGGCGCGGTACTTGAAGACATATTTGCTGCCATCGGCCAGATCAACGAACGCAATCTGGTCATCGCCAGTGCCGCGGAAGAGCAGGCTCAGGTCGCCCGTGAAGTGGACAGCAACCTGGTCGCCATTCGTGACCTGTCCGCGCAGTCTGCGGCTGGCGCCCTGCAGACCAATGCGGCGAGTCACGAGCTGTCGCGTCTGGCGGTCGAGTTGAACGACCTCGTGTCTCGTTTTCGTACTTGAGTGAAGCGAGATCAGATATAGGCCCCGACCACCCGCTTTAGGGTGGTCAGCGCTTCACGCAGGGTCTCCGTACTCACTGAGCCCAGGGCCAGCCGTAACGCATGAGGGACGTGAGCCGAGGTGCAAAACGGCCCGAGTGTCGCGACCATCGGTTACTGGTCCGGTCGATTCCCCTGAGGCCCCAAGTCGCCCAAGCCCGGCAGAAGCGTGATTGCTGTGCCAGAGAGGTCCTATTAAATTTCAAAGATCCTCAATGTGATCGCGCACTTTGGCATCCGCTGTCGCCGAGGTGTGTCGCAACCAGTGAAGTGACGCAGATCTCAAATGCTTCACGTCGTCATCGGGGAAGCCTTTACCTTTGACGAGGCGTAGAGCTTGGAAATGGATGTGAGCGTTGCGAATTGCGGACAAAATCCTAAACCATTGTTTTAAATGGGTATTTTTGTTAGCAAACCCTATTGCGGACACAAAAAATCGGTTTTTGTCCGAGTTACTTCAAAAAACAAGCAGGTTTTTTTCCTCATTTACCGCATACACCTTGTCTGCTGGTTAGTGCTTTGAACTCTATCTGGAACTACTAAAACGTGCTCTGAACTCATGAAAATTCTGAGGAGGAGAGTGCTTTTTTAGACTTTGATTTTATAAAGAAAACCATGTAGAAAACTTATTGGAGTGCTACACAATTTGGCTTGATTTTAGTTTGTCAATATACACTAATTGTTCAAGCTGGTAAAGCAAAAAAAACGATATAAATCAATGCCTGCAATTTATCACTATTGTTTAACTCCTTTCTTTGAAGTGCAATATTCGATAATGAAAAATAAAAATGATGTCATTTTAACATTGTTTACCCTGCAGTTTCAGGAAGTAAGACTAGCTTCGCTGTTGGTAACACCGCTCTTTAAAAACATGAAGTGATAGTTAAAGCCAGTCATCTACGATCGACGCTTCGTACCCAGAAGCTTTCGTTAAGAGGCAGTATGTAAGTGGCAAAAAAATTTAGAAAGAGCGAGACCGCTAAATCCAAAAAAATTGAATTGGAGCATGACAATATGCTCCTTAATGTAAACAGCTCGCAAAAAGATATCGAGAGACTGCTGATTGGAAACGAACGAATTCCGACGGTGGAAGCATACTTAACTAAAGAGATGAATGCTCTCACTGCGGCAGAAGCACTTGGAATTACGCTGTCTGGTTTTTATAAGATTGTGAGGCGAGTACAAGCGAGCAAGGGTGATCTTGGAGTCGTTGTATCGAAGAAACCAGGCCCTAAAGCGAGTTTGCCAGTGTTTGAACCCAATATGGAGGCAATCATCATCGAGAGCCTCCTACACTATACGGGGAAAGCAGCAACTATCGAGAAAGTTTGGGAGCAGGTCTGCACTCTTGCAGATGGACAAATGAATCGCCCCAGGTTTCGTAGACACCTCCATGCCTTAAACTGAGGCCAATCAGGAGGTGCCATGAGCAACCCACGTTATCCCGAAGAATTCAAAATCCGAGCGGTCAATCAAGTGATCGAAAAGAAGCTGCCTGTCGCTGATGTGGCGGCGCGTCTTGGCGTGTCGACGCATAGCCTCTATGCCTGGATAAAGCGCTACAGCAAACCTCAGGCAGAACGGCAGCAAGACGATGATCAGCACGCTGAACTGCGTCGTCTGCGAGCGGAACTCAAGCGGGTCACTGAAGAGCGAGACATCTTAAAAAAGGCCGCCGCGTACTTTGCCAAGGAGTGCGGCTGAAGTACGCCTTTATCAAGCAGCGCGCGGGCGACTACTCCATTCGACGGCTTTGCCTGACGCTGAAAGTCCATCCCAGTGGTTATTACGCTTGGTTGTCTGAGCCGCAATCTGCACGCGCTAAAGACGACCAGCGATTGCTCGGTTTGATCAAGCACTCGTGGCTGGAGAGCGGCGGAGTTTATGGCTATCGCAAAATCCATGACGACCTGCGCGAGGTCGGTGAAGATTGTGGTCGGCATCGTGTGGCGAGGTTGATGCGTCTTGAAGGTCTGCGCTCTCAGACAGGGTATCGACGTCGCCCTGGAAAGTACGGCGGTAAGCCAGCGGTCGCCTCACCCAATTTACTGAAGCGCGAGTTCGATGTCGTGGAACCCAACAAGGTTTGGGTCACCGACATCACCTACATTCGTACGTATGAAGGCTGGCTGTATTTGGCGGTGGTGCTGGATCTGTTTTCTCGTCAGGTCGTTGGCTGGTCAATGAAGTCGCAGATGACCAGTGATTTGGCCATTGATGCGTTATTGATGGCGGTTTGGAGGCGAAAACCGAAACAAGAGGTGATGGTTCACTCCGACCAGGGCAGCCAGTACAGCAGCTCCGATTGGCGCAGTTTTTTGAAGGCAAATAATTTGGTTGCCAGCATGAGCCGCCGAGGCAATTGTCATGACAACGCCGTGGCTGAGAGCTTTTTCCAGCTTCTGAAACGGGAACGAATCAAGCGGAAAATCTACACCTCACGGCAAGATGCTCGTAGTGATGTGTTCGATTACATCGAGATGTTCTACAACCCAAAACGCCGCCATGGTTTCAACAATCAGCTGTCACCGGTAGAGTTTGAAAAACGTTACGCAATGAGCTTGCAAGGTGTCTAGAGAATCTGGGGCGATTCAATCTCTGTCATCTAGCGGGGCAACGAAATGGATATTCGGTTCTTCCTTGAACAGCGGCTTGCCTTCATCAAGCAGCTTTATCTGAATGGGGCCAACCCGTTTGAGGATCGCAAAAGGAAAATTGAGAACGAGGAAGCCCCCTTCATTCCACCCTACAGTGAAGATGGCGAGCCGGCTTATCTGAGTGAATGGCTAGAGGCTGATTCGTCAGTGCAAGTATTGGGTAGCGCATGTTTATTAATGATTGCTGCATCACTACACCTGTACTTCACTGAGTGGGAACGCCAGCTTGGGCCTGCCCCAGGGCCCTCACTCAAATCAACATTCAAAAATGGCGGGTGGCCAAATGGCTACCGGGCATTCTATTTGGCCCATGGCTCAGACCGGTTTGAGGATGGCCCCTTCGATTTCGCTTTGATTGAAGAACTCGTTCTGGCCAGAAACAGTATCCAGCACCCTGACTCATTGGTTTTTGAGACATCTCGATATTCTGACGACGCGCTTCAAAAGATGCCAAGCCCCTTTTTCGTGAGTGATCGGGAAAAAAGCTTGATTGAGGAATCCGATGGTGAGAGTCGGCAATGGTTATACCGACCCCATATTCATATCACTACCGAGAAATTCTTGCATGCCGTTTCTCAGGTGTCGGCATTCGTGAAGTGGCTGGAGGATCAAGGGGAGACCATCATGCATAAGCGTTATCTTGAGCGAAAACGTCAACGCGAAATCGACGCTGGCTCCAGTCCGTCTTAACGTCTATCTCGCTCAGTCATTCGTGAATGAAAGTGCGGTCGTCTAGGATTTTCCTCCGTGGGCTGCTCCCCCAGTTGATACGACCGTGGGTAGCAGCCGGCATGGTTCGAGCAGTGGAAAAGGGCAGCAATTTGCATTGTCATCGCAAATTCAGCCGCAAATGGATCGGCCGCTTGGCATGGGTGAAATCCAACGGCTTTACAACGACAGGAGCAATCAGGAGTAGGGCGTACTTACTTACGTGATGGTCGCGTATTTTAGACCTAGCGAACCTTAAAACGGACAACGACATTATTACCTCGGGCGGAAACAGTGGCGGTGTTACATCCCTAAAATCACTGTGCAGGGTTAGGGATCGGGCGGTGCGGCGCATTGGGTGCTTCTAGCTCACGCATCCTCCCATTTGCCGTGGCTAAGCATTCTTTGAGCTTATCTATGCTCAAGACCTCGGCGCCACGATGTACGACTGCATGGCAGTTGGGGCACAGCGGTATCAAATCGGTTATTGGATCGAGCTCGTATTCCACGCCGATCGTGCTCAGGGGTACGATGTGATGAACATGGATAAGCCCTCTCGCGATCTCGCCGTAGACCGAGCCGAAGTCAAATTTACAAGCTGCGCACACGGCCTTGTGATGCCGAATGCATGCTTCCCGGGCCTGAGCATTGCGCTCGTATGCGTTGACCTTCACCTCTCGCAGTGCCCCCTCTAGGTAGAGCACAGGATGACTGACTTCTTCGGGGATTGCAGGGATAGGTACTTCTTCACACGCGTACCATTGACCTTCCTGCTGAAGCAGCCATTTGCGAGTGATAAATCGTTCAAAATGTTTGATCTTTGCAGGGCCTACGCCGTCCTCGTCCTGGAGTTCGTCCGAGTGCGTAATCTTGAATGTATAAAGCTCGTATCCCTGCTCGGCGACTAACCTGAGATGCTCGACATTGTTGCGCCGCCCCTTCTTTATCTCCCACCCCTCGCAAAGTATGAGTGTACGGTCGCCGTTCATATGAATGTCCCAAGCACCGAATATGACCTTGCGCTCTTGATGATTCACAAACGACCAACTCCAAGTCCAGTTTTTACACGTGGCTCCCAAGGATTCGATAAATGCTTTACGGCTTGGGTAGTAATGGGTGGTCATGCGAAATCCTGTGCGCTAGGTTGTCTGGTGGAGCAGTGAAAGTAGGGGGCGTACAGCAGAGCACGACGGAGTCGACAACGTGCCGCTTCGCTTATAGCATCAGGCAACACGGCCATCAAAGCGCCATATAGCAGCAATTCGCCAAGGAACGTCGAACGTGATCACCAAGATCCGCATCCGTGGGTACCGCATCTACAAAGATTTCCTGCTAAAGCCCAACCCGGGCGTGAACATCCTGGTCGGAGACAACGACGCCGGTAAATCCACCTTAATGGAGGCCATCTCGCTGGCGCTCAACGGGCGGATCGGTGGCAGAGGAATCATGGAGGAGCTGAATCCTCACTGGTTCAACACCGAGATTGTGGCTGACTTTCTTGCACTAAGAAGGGCTGGAATGAAGCCGGCACTCCCACAGATTCTCATCGAGCTCTATCTGCAGGACACGGAAGATCTCCAGGGACTGCTGGGCGCAGTGAATGCCGACGTTCCAACGAACGCTTGTCCTGGTGTCTTTCTCTCCATCTTCCCCAACGAGGAGTACAAGGATGAGCTGGATGAATGGCTTAAAAATCCCTCTCCGCTCCTCCCCGTTGAGTACTACACCTACGAATGGCGGTCGTTCGCTGATAATGAACTCACACGACGGCCGCGAGCGCTCTCGGTGGCCACCATCGACTCCCGTACGGTCAAATCCGCCGCCGGCGTCGACTACCATCTTCGCCAAATCCTAAGCGATCACTTGGAGTCATCCGAGAAAGCAGAGATTTCGTTGGACTACCGCAATATCAAAGCGTCCATGACAGATGGCGCGCTGGCACCGGTGAACAAGCGACTTTCGGGTCTAGGCGCAGCGCTCCAGGAAGAGCCCATGGCGCTGGCCATGGATCAGACATCCCGCACATCTTGGGAAAGCGTGGTCACTCCACACGTCGACGGCTTACCGTTTGCGATGGCAGGCCAGGGTCAACAGGCTGCGATCAAGATCTCTCTCGCAATGAAGCGTCATTCCTCAAGGGCGAACATCGTGATGATCGAGGAGCCTGAAAACCATTTATCTCACACCAGCCTAACAACGCTACTCAATCGCATTGAAGATCTGGCGACGGAAGAGCAGCAGCTTTTCATTTCGACTCATAGCACCTACGTGTTGAACCGGCTCGGCCTCGATGCATTGCTGCTTCTTCACCGCAATAGTGCGTCCAAAATCACAGAACTTGATCCGGATACAGTGAGCTACTTTCAGAAGCTGCCTGGCTACGACACCCTCCGCTTGGTGCTAGCGAAAAAAGTCGTCTTGGTCGAGGGGCCATCCGACGAAATCATATTCGAACGCGTCTACAACGATTGCTTCGGCGCACGCCCGATGGCCCACGGGATAGATGTCATCAGCATGCGTGGACTGGCACTGGCGCGATGCCTTGAGCTTTGCGCAGCGATCAACAAACCTGTAGCAGTGATGCGCGACAACGACGGCGTTGACCCAATCGACCTACGTACTCCGGTTCTAAAGTGGCTGGACGTGAAGCGCAGAGAGCTGTTCATCGGCACCGTCGCTGACGGCACCACGCTCGAACCCTAGCTCATCACCGCGAACGGCGAGTCTCAGTTGCGCAAGATGCTCGGTATCACTGCAGCAGCGACCCTATTGACCTGGATGGCGCGCGAGAAAACAGAAGGGGCAATTCGACTGGCTGACTCGACTGAGGTACTCAGCCCACCGGCCTACATGAAGGCCGCTGCGGAGTTCATCCACAATGCCTAACCTTCTGACCTTGGCTGTCGCGGGTGGTAGAAAAACTCAAGGGCTGGTCGATCACTGCAAAGTGTTGCCTACCGATCGGCGTGTGCTCATTGTCACGTTCACCCAGACGAATCAGCAGGAACTGATCCATCGCCTCGGCTTCCAGGTCGGCGATCGCCACAACCTCGAGGTTCTGGGCTGGTACACATTCTTGCTTCGCCACTTTGTAAAACCGTTCCTGCCATTCAAATTCCCGGGGGAGCGGGTAGGGGGCTTCAACTTCGAAGGTCGCCCTAGCATGTACGCGAAGGACAAGCAGAGATTTATGGATGGTAGCAACCAGATCTACGCATGCGAACTCGGCCGCCTCGCGCGGGAGCTTATGGCGGCCACTCCAGCGTTGAGACGCAGACTTGAGTGCCTCTACGACGAAATTCTGATCGACGAGGTACAAGATCTCAGTGGCTACGATTGGGAAATCGTCCATGAATTACTTGAGTCGCGGATCGACGTCCGCATGGTTGGTGACGTGCGCCAAGCGGTGCTCTCAACAAACCCACGGGGACAGAAAAATAAACAATATGGGTATGCAGGTGCACTTGAATGGTTCCTTGCACGAGAAAAGGGAGGGCTGCTTAGCATTGAGTATGCGACCACGACTTACCGCTGCCGAACTGAGATCGCGACATTCTCTGATTCCATTTTTGATGCGTCATGGGGCTTTCCAGAAACAACGTCAGAGAACCACGTAGCGTCTGAGCATGATGGCGTGTACTTGCTGCACTCCAAACATGTCGACCAATACATTGAGCGGTACCGGCCTCAATGCCTACGCAGCACTATAGCTTCTGGCAAAGAGTTCCCGTTGGACTTCATGAACTTCAAAGTGTCGAAAGGCGCCACATTCGAGCGTGTGCTAATCATGCCTACTGCGCCAATAAAGTCCTTCATTCAGAAACAGATCTGTTTGGAATCAACATCAGCGGCTGCCTTTTATGTTGCAGCTACTCGGGCCAAGCAAAGCCTAGCGATCATCATCGATAAACCTGGGAGCTCGAAACTGCCGGTTTGGGCGCCGTAACTGAGAGCAGCAGGGCGCGTGCGAGGGGGCAAACTTTAGTTCTAGGCAACAACCTATATTGTCTCTGGCGCAATCACTATATGGGGTTACCCCAGGGACTGGTTAGCTAGGTGCAGCGTTTAGGGTCGCAAGGGCTGACAGGGAAATCCCCCCGACTCTTTATGCTGTAAGAGCATTGCACTGTCAGCTCAACCAGCCTTCGCTAGGCAATATCGCGGACAGGCCTTGGCATGTGAGCTTCATGTTCACCAACCAGCGATATCAATAACAATCGTCATGGAGATAGAGCAATGGAAGGGCCTAAGCAAACCTCGCAGGACGTGTGGAATGGGGAGGACGTGCTTGAGCCCAGCTTCATCACCATTCGCCGGCCGTTGGAAAGCGGCTTTTGCGTTGACCTGTATCTTCAGGTCTTCGAAAAAGTCTCCATGGACAAATGGCGGTCACTGCCCGAAGACAGATGGCATCACCTAGCAACGATCGAGCCTGGCTGGATTACGATGTATCCCATCTACACGAACCCACACACTCAGCGCTATCGGAGCCCTAAGAACGGAAACGTGGGTTGCATCCTGTACAGCCATCAGTCGACGCGCGACTTTCCAGACACTCCGGATGATGCCGTGCTCTATATCGACGTCAGCCTCCCTCGCAAACTGTTTGATTCCTGTGATGAAGGGCTGGGACTTGTGAAACAGCTCACCCCGCTCTGGCGAGGCTTGCGATTCGCTCCTGGTTTAAAAACCCTAGTCATATCGGATGATAGTGACACCTCGATCACAGACGACATTGTCTTTGTGAGTGAGGCGAGGGTGGATGAATGCCGTAGAACATGCATGCGGATTACCCGGGCCCGAAAAAAGAGTGAGACGTCAGCCCAGTTGCACTGGGTGATGAGCCAGGTGTTTCCGACGCTGATGCCCAATGTGGTATTCGAAGGCAGCCGCCCTGTACTGGTGAGCGATACGAATGCTCGTAAGGTCGGCAATACAATTGCACAAGCTGCTGTGCGAGCCCGGCGTCACCAGCTTAGGGAGATGAAGGTCGGTGTTGAGATGCTGGCGAAGGAAGCTCCTCGCGAACTTTTCGAACTGCGCGCTGAGATCGAGAGGGTTACCTTGGCTGTGATGATCGAAAAGTTCGAGACCATGCTTGGCCAGAACCTCAGCGAGGGGCACTGGCAGCAGTTCTTCGAGGCCAATCTGTTCATCCTAGGGATGGTGTTCGCGCGCCCGGTGGCGCTTCTGCATACTCAGTTCCATGCCCGGGGATCCATGGTCAATGGCGCTGGCGCCCACATCGGCGACCTGCTTTTCGCGCAGGGATGCGAGCTGGCCATCGTGGAGATCAAGAAGCCTTCCACCCCACTCATGCAGAGCAGGGCGTATCGCAATCGCGATGTTTTCGGCCCACATCTGCAGCTCAGTGGAGCGATTACTCAGGTACTGCATCAGCAAGGCCTGATGCGCTCCAACTGGCTGTCACACCTGCAAGACCCGACGATGCGAGACTTGCAACCAGACACAGCGAGGTGCGTCGTCATTGCAGGTACCAAGCCAACCGAAGAGGGGCGCCGGCGCAGCTTCGAGATCTTTCGCAACGCCTGTAAGGACGTCGAGGTCGTCACCTTTGACGAGTTGCTTGGTAAGCTGCGGATGCTGGCTCAGCACCTGGCACCCGTAGATCCAGTCGACATCCCAGACATTTTCTGAAGAGCAGGCCGCGTGAGTTCTCGAATGAAGATACACAGCGAGGGAACGCCGCGGCCTATCAGATACCTGCCTGCATTTCTGCACATCGGCACATCTGGAGCTAAAGACGTTTACCCACGATCGCGTAAACCTAGGCGCTTGATTGAATGTGCACGTTCCTGATCGTGTGAGTGGTAGTACGTGTTTTGAGTCGTTGCCAAGTTGGAATGCCGAAGATCACTCTGCAAGTCTTTGGCGTTCCGAAACGGTGCATCAAACGTCGCCGAAGTATGGCGCAGCCAGTGCGAGGAGGCCGCCCGCAGGCTGTCCATCTCATAAGTTTCACGGCCTTCAGTGCGCATGCGGTTCAGGGCGTTGTCAAACACCGCCTGGAGAAGGGCGCGCACTTGTCGATCGGAGAGGCCAGATCGACCAGACAGGGTGGTGATCAGCGGCGTCTTCTCTTGATACTCTGGCAATGGCGACAGCCCCAAAAATCGACGGTAGCGCGTGAGGTAGCCGGTGACGTAATCGTCTCGCACAGCGATCTTGGCAGATTTATTGCCCTTACCAATGACATGGAACCACCAGTTACCTTCTTGGTCACGGCGGAAGTCGCCCATTGTCGGTTTCCAGTTACTGCGACCTGCAATATCCGAAATCCGGAGATACATACTGAACATAGTAATCAAGATAAACAACGTACGCTCATATTTATCAGGCTCAGCGGCTGCCATAACCTCAGCGGTATCCAATACATAGTCCCATTGTAGTGGCGTCAGTGCACGGGTAACTGTACCTTCATCAGGAGTGGTACTGTATTGATTCTTTTTGGTGACTTTACGGAACGGATTAGTCCCGACCAGTTCTTCCTCAATCAAGTACTCATAAAAACCGCTGCAAATTTTGAAGACGTTGCCCATAGACCCCTTGGACGAATGATACAGTGTTGCGGTTTTTGTCCTGAATTCGTCAAACGAGCGCTTCGGGACAGGTCGTAAATCAAGACAACCCAGATTTCCGTGGGAGTGCTTCCACGGCAGCTGAACGTTTAAGAAAAATGCTGAAAGCCCCGAAAACAGCGGCTTGTCAGCTTGTGAAAGCCATTTGAACGCCTTAAAGGAATCCCAACGGTCTCCAGACATTTTTCGTTTTTTGTCCTAGATTCTCAAAGTAGGCCGGCGACTCGGTTTTTGTCCTCAATCCTCAAAAAACGGCTAAACGCCCCGGTTCCACGGGGTTTCGAGGGCCCAGAAACGTCGCGTACGCCCGACAGGTGTGTCCGTAATAACTCAAGCGTGGAAGAAACGCCTCATACAACCGTTTGAACTTGACTCATTATAAATCAATGAGTTACAGGAACACGATCAGTCAGCCTGTGTCCAGAATTCGTAAAAAAGTGAGTTTTTTTGAGGGTGGTGAAATTGGCTGAACACCTTTATTTTCGGGGCTTACAGCGCAGCGATGACTCGTTTTGTCCACGATTCGCAACGGTCACAATGGAGACCATGGCGCGTGGATCTTAGGTTGCGGGTGTCCAAATTCACATACCTCCGTTCACCACTCAGCTCCTTGAAATTGCACCATTTTTTCAAATTTCATCACTAACATTCGTTTTTTTGTCACAAGAAAACGGAGTTTAGTGAAGTGGAGCTCATATAAATCAATAGGTTATGAACCTCCGTTTTTTTGGATCAGCGGTACGACCATGCCTCCGAAGGCGACCTATGCTTAGGCGTCAGGTGCACGATTGGAGCATGAATGGATGGTCTCTGTCGGCGATTTTTGCTCAGTGGGTAAGGCGTCCGACCTGCTGGTCGTAGAAGCTATGTGGAAGCAGCGCGGCGGGGTCGTACGTCTCTGCAAACTGTCTAATGGGCTCCAGTTGGCTCTGCCCGAGGAGCGGCTGACCCTGTCAACAGATCCGGTCGGGGCCTTCCGAAAGCATATGGACAAAATCGTCCGAGCCTCTCGCAAAAAGTCCAGGGCCTCAGCTAAGCCCGTGTTCGAATCAAATCCTGCTTGCGAGTTTGCAGAGTACCTTGCCATTACTAAAGACGAAGGGGCCACATATCGGATCAAATCAATCACTTACTTTCTCATCCTGCTGGAATCAGAGTATCTGACCCCTCACTACTCACTGAAAGCTCTATGGCGAGACGTCTGCGTCAAATGTGACCTGCTGGACATCGATCCGCCAACACTCGGGTTTGTCAGAGACCGGTTGCATAGCCGGCATCGTTCATTGCTCCACGAAATGATCGGGCGATAGCTATGGAATTTTCAATAGGTGAAGCAGTTCTGGTGGATGGTTTGGAGGGCATCTACCTAATGGACGGCGATGTCCCAGAGCGGGGCTGTTACCGGGTCAAACTCTCCGGATTACCTGTGCCATCAATTGAGGTACCTAAGAGCAAGGTTCACAAGATCAGCACCAAGGCCGTTGAACAAATCCGCGCGGCAAGTGACGTTGGTGTCGAAAACGCCGAGCCTGACGATGAGGTCAGGCCTGTTTCCCCGTATACCCCTGAACAAATTCTTGTGGGGACTGCACGGGAGGCTGTGATCAAACCACTGTACCTGGGACAGATCACCAAAGAGCAGGCTGAGCAAAAATTGAGCATCGGGCGAACAGTTCTGAATGATCTGCTGCGCCGCTATCGAGAATGGCAATCATGGGAAGCGCTGGTGCCCGGTGTTTCTGGACGAAGAAAGGGCGATACCCGGCTAGAGGATGAGGTTGAAGAGATTCTGGCGAAAGCGATCGATGAAGACTACAAGGGGCCGGGTGCGTCTGTAGTCGCTGTACTCAATCGTGTCCGGTGGGAGTGCCAGGCTATTTCGAAGAATCCGCCTTCAGCTTCCACGGTTGAAAGACGGTGTGCCCAGTCATCCATGCGCAAAGCAGTTGCTAATAACCAAGGCCCCGTTGCGGCGCGGGATAAATTCGACTCTTTTCCGTTTGGTACAGTCACGCAGCGTGCCCTTGAGCTTGGGCAGGCTGATAACAGTCCACTCGACTGCCAAGCGGTCGATCCTGATACTGGAAAAGTACTGGGGCGACCAAACCTGACCATCATCAGTGATGACCATACCGAATCCTATTTAGGATTCTGGTTATCGTACGCTGCGCCGTCAAGAAACACACTCGCAAATGCGTTCTTCATGGCATTACAGCCTAAAGATGAACTGCTGGCGGAGTTCGGGCTTTCTGCACGGTTTAAATGGATGCAGTACGGAAAGTTGTTCAGGTTGAGGACAGATGGAGGCGGCGATCTCAACGCCAAAACTGTCCTTGCAACGTTTTCAAAAAATGACATACGTCACGAGCGTAGAATGCGGCCGCAGAGCGGCGGCAAGGTAGAGCGTAAGATTGGTGTGGTGAATCGTTATTTCATTCAGACGCTGAACGGAGCGATAGCATCGAGTAGGAAAATCGCAAGGGGAGAAAACCCAGAGAAACTTGCGGAATACACCATAAAAGACCTTTTTATTCTTATTATTACCCAGATATGCATTCTGCACGAGCGTCCTGGTGAGGATGGTTTGACGCCCAATCAGCGTTGGATGAGAGACTTTGGCGAAAAAGACGGTGTAATACGAACGCCCCCAGTTGTCAAAGATGCAACCCAGTTCAAGATCGACATGCTCCATCAGAGGAACATCCATGTAAGGCGTGAGGGGCTTCTGACTCTTGGGTTGTTGTATGAGCCCGGCCCGTACTGGAACAGAGTCGGAGAGCCGGTAACTCTTAAGCTCGATTACGGTAACTTGCATAGGGCGTGGGTGATGGACGAAGGGCTATGGGTTCCTGTCAAACTTATCAACGCAGATATTTATCCGAAAACGATGATGGAGTGGAATATCCAGCGTAAATCCGGACTTCCAGTAGGCCAGCATACCCCTGAAGGACTCCAAGCTATGCAGGAACAGCATCACCTCAAGCAGTCCCTTCTGACTCAACGGCAGGAGCGTCGGCTGCAGGAAAGCCGGGATCTTGAGGATAAGATGTGCAAGATCAATCAGCGTACATCTAGCTCGCTCCTGGAACCCAAAGCGCCTGCAAAGCCTCACCAAGGCCCTATACCAGTCATGATGGGGGATGATCTGTGACCCACTTAAGCCCCCGGGCATTGGCGCTACTGGAACTACCTCGTGAAGAGCGGGCGCTTGCGTGCATGCGTGACGTATTCCTTAACTACCCCACAGCGATGGCTGTGGAGCACAGCGCCAAGCGGCTACTCGCATCACCCAGAAATACGTCAAACGCCGGGATGTCGCTCATCGCTCTTCCTGGCTTAGGCAAGTCGACGATTGGAGTGAGCTGGGAAAAGCGAAGCTTTGATCCTGCGTCAGATTGGCCGGGCAAGGTCATTTATCTCGACCTGGTTAAAAACAGTGCAAACCTCAGCGTGATGAAGCTGTTCCTGGCCGCAATCGGGGAACGGTTTCATACACGCCCTTTGAATCTCAGCTATCGAGATGTGGGCTTGGCTAAGACTTTGGTTCGGGAGCATAACGTACGCGGGGTTTTTGTTGACGAGGCTCCGATGTTAAGGCTCGCTTTAACTGGGGCGCCCGTGAATCGTGAGCTGGGCTCAATAAAGGGGCTGGCCGGGCACGAATGGCAGCTAAATGTTTTTTTGGCTGGAACGCCAGACGAAATGTATGCTTTGTTTGACAATGATGAAACACTAAAATCAAGATTCAACATTCGGGTAGGTTCTCTAAGCTATTGGAAGAATGATGTTGAGGGCAGGTCTTTTATTAAAGGTTACTTGGCGCTCATGCCGCTAGGGCAGCCCTCCGTACTCAATGATGATTTCTTTAGGATACTTGAAGAAAATACGCTAACAACTACCACTGTTCGAAAGAAATTGGTTATTTATAACTCGCGCCGTGCGGTAACTGACCTGACTCGTGAAACATGTCGCGCGGCAGTTGAGTCCGGGCAAGAATATGTCAACTCGGAGATATTGGTTAGCACTGTTCGCGCAATGAAGAATGTCATCGAAGAGATAAATCTCAATGACTATGCTCGACCGGACTTGGGCCCTTTTGCATGAGCACCGTTCTCGTCAGTGCGACTGAATGTTGTCTGCTCGGAAACGACGTTGCAGGGCTGACGGGAGACGAAGCTGCACGGGCAGCAGCGATGACCCCAGTGTCCTGTCTCGAAAATAAGCCGGTCACTTTTGGCGGAGTCTTGGGGGACTGCCCGGCATTGCCCATAGCCCTGCGATGGCTCGTCGCGGCGCCTTAGCGGAACACGCGAGCCACTCGCCTAGAGAACGTATTTCCGAGACAGGGCTCTAGCCGAGGTGGTACGCGTGATGCCCTGGCTGCCCTGAGAGCACAGAATTTGAAAAATTTGGATTCAAGGATTCATGACTACGGGATTGAGAACCAGGCTCAATGACGATCAAATCAGAGAAATGGTCAGATGCCTCAGGCAACCAAAAGGTCTTGGAGCAGTGCCTTGAGCACTTTCGTACAGTCACTCAGCCAGCCGAGTCACAAAGCGCTTCACATGCAGCCCCCTGCGCGCCTGAGCGAGAGGTTCTGCTGCTGGCTGCTCCGGCAGGAACTGGAGCCACCGCATTGCTGCTTCACCTGGCTTCTCTCCTAAGTCAAGAAGAGCAGAACGTCCTCTCGGTACTGGGAGGTACGACGCTAGAACCGACTGACTTCAGGCACGCGCTGAGTATTGCGGCTGGCATGCCTGGCGAGCTCGCAACTAAGGTTGACACCACCGTGACCGAGCTGGGCCAAGTACAGCATGCCGTGCTGAGCGCCCGAAACTACGAGACGTCTATAGTTCATGATGTTCAGACTTATCTAAAGGGTAGCAAGGACGCAAATACCAACTTCTGGATCATGTCTCATTGGGTAAAGAGTTTCAGGCAGAAGGGCTTTTTGTTCTGCGGTCTGCCAGATGCCATTTCCACGCTGAGCGTGAGCTTCAAAACCGCCTCGATCAAGCATCGCATTTTCACACTTGAACCTATGGTGGAAGGCCTGGGTTTTGACCAGTTTCTTGCGGATGTAAAAGCTGGGCTAGCGGACAGGTACGCCCCAGACGTTTTGGTTGCAGTGGATACGACCATCGTTCATGGGCGCTCCGGTGGTCGCATCGGCGCTGCTGTAGATGTCATGGATCACCTCCTCATGGAGATGACTGCGTCGATTGACACTGTTGGCGAGCCGGACTGGTACTGCCTGGGTGCACACGAGGTGAGCCAGGAAAGGAGATACGAACCAGATCACGATCAGGTACCTATTCAGGAACCAGTGACTCCCGTATTGGATGAAACGTTTTCGTCTTGGGCAGCGAGAAGCAGCTTGGTGCCCCGGAATTCTGCTGACAGCCTGTTTGCGGAAAACTTCATGCTGCTATGCAGCAAAGGTAGCGTCGACCCTGATCGGCAGTACGCGAATCTGGAGCTTCTTAGCCATTTCTCTCCTCGCGAGCGATTGTTGATTTCAAAGCAGTTCAAGGAAACGGATGATGCCTTAGTAGACTATCCAAACGCCTTGAACTATTGCCCACAGTGCTTTCACACAGACCTCAGTGCGGGCCTGAATCCCGTGTGGCGGCTGTCGTGGCAAAAGTCGCGTAGCTGCGTATGCGTGAATCATAAAGGCGGGGTGATGCTGCAGCGGCTTGAAACGCGGAACTTCACGGTCTTGAACAAGGCCTGGGTCGCTTTCAAAGAGCATGTGCAAAGCCCGGCAGCTCGGTTGACGTCCAGCTTTCCGCTTCAGCACTCGAATCCGGAATTCGTCAGCGGTGATAACTCGTGCCTCGTCCATCTAACAGAGCGGGTTCAGACCTGGTTCTACTCGCTGTCAGAAACATCCACTCCGACCAGGCGCGCAGCAGAGTTCCTGCTGGCATTTTGGCTACAGGATTCAGATGAGAGCAAGACCCAGGGTTTTGCTCGCTCATATTTCTTCTATCGATTAACCAAACCTCATGCCGGGCTCAAGAAAAAACTACATGGCGAGGTTCGGGATCGTCTTAGGCCAGACTCTGCTAAGCCTCGTGATCTCGCGGTTGCGTATTGGATGCTTGGGGTGAGTTTCGAGCTGATCTCTGATGTGGAGGCTGGTTTTATCAGAGACACGACTCGGGCCTATTCGACACCATTCCCCGTGAACAGATCGGAGATTGCTACCTTGGGCACACTGGCGTACAGCTGGTCACAAATCTCTGCATACTTGAGGCATGCGCGGGTTATCTTCGATGAGAAAGACCTGAAGGCAGTTGCCTGGGCCATTGATGAGACCATTTTTCCCGCGAGTCGTCGAAAGTAATGTGGAAGGGCAGGGCAGTAGTAACCGGATCAGTGTCAACCTGTTTCGAGCTTCCTCGGGGCTCTGAGGCAACGGATGGAAATTTATGCCGCACGGGCTTTACACTTCCAACTGTGGCTGACGACAAATAATTCAAAGGAGAGAACTCTAGAAAAAGTTGAAGATTACGGTGGAGGCAGAGAGTGCGTCATGCATATCCAGCCTACTCGAACTTGCACTGACCGAATTGAGGCGAGAAAGCCGAATGCTGGTTGAATTCGACAGCAGCATGGCCGGGAGTCAGGAAGGTACATTTGGCAGTTACGTCGTTGAATATGCGGTTTCGGAGACGTCACAAGATGCCTCTGACCCTGATGATCCGTTTGGTTTCGCTGATGTAGATAAGCCTCGATCGCCAAGAAAAGTCGCAGGCTACGAGCACCCGGAAGGTTGGTACGAAGACTCGATCTTACTCATCAATGACCCGAGCCAACCCAAGCTGAAGGAAGGGCAGCTGCTGAGCTACATGCGTGAGGTTCGCGGACTTCACATTTATGTACTACTTACTGATCAGGGCTTAGCTACGGTCGTCCGAGATTATCTTCAGCTCAAGTAGAAAGCGTAGGGCGCGTTCTCCAATTCTTAATCATTAGGCGATGATACAGGTGGTCAATAATGCCTACGTAGCGCGCGGCTCCAAGGACGAGCTGCGCGTCATGAAGAATTGATCAAATGGACTGACCGCGTAGGGCAGGATTCAGGGGTACATCCTTGGCGCCGCTAGCAATGGCTAGAGGTCAGGAGGGTGCTGAAGGGAACAAACGACCTGAATGCTCTGGAACCGAAGCGGGCAAGGAGGAACGGACATAAATGGGCTCGGGTGGGGCACAGGAGGCGGCGTTCAATATCGGTTTTCAATTAAATTGAGTGGTGCTTCTGTCCGTGGCCGCAGAAAAATCGTAGTCGCAAAAAATATAGTTAATTCAATAGACTAGAGTGCCGAGCGCTAGTCGATACTTCTCGGCGTTCCTTCAAAATGTGTTTTTTCCCTGAAGAACGCTGGCTGGCTGAGGCTTTCTGGGCAGCACCGACCGTCAGTCGTAACCAAACTTAATTGATAAATTGACAAGAAGCGATTCAAGGGTGGCGCCAGCATGCGAGTGGGATTGTTGCGTGGGTGCGAACATTCTGCCGAAAGGGTTCTGGCGATCTTGAAACGCCTTCATGTTGAATTTTCTGCTCATGATCCAGCGCAGTCTGGTGTCCGACCAATGGTAGCGGGTGGTAACGATTAGCCATCTAACTTATTGAATGTTATGCATTAATTCCAATTAGAACGGCGCCCTTGCAAGGGTGTTGCTTAGCTCTTAACCTCACTATAATAAGACAGGAACCTCATGAGTCGCCCAGGGGTAGGAGTACCAGATAGCCGGAGCCATGCATGGTCAGAACACACACGCTCGTTGAGTTTAGACGCAAGCAGCACGAGCTTGAATTGGCCTTGCGCGGGCTAGAGAAGCAACAGGAAGAGGTTGATTACAAACTCGACGTCGAGTTTTACCTTCGGCTGGAGGCGCTAGCCAAGGAGCATGGCTACACGTTCGCTCAGGTATTTGATCTTCTTGAGTCCAGGTACAAAAGCTCCGCTGGCAGTGCAAACGTTACCGTAGCTGGGAGTAGAGGAGCTGAAGCACCTGACGGCCCTTTATGCATGAAGACGCGCACGACCTCAGGCTTGCTGGACTTGATCGACCGGCTGCAGCCGAATGGCGGTAATGGTACTCCCTGCGTTAAGAGGGAGTCCGTGCTCGACAGTGATGCCATGCTCACTGTGGGCTTACCCCCTAAGTCAGTCATCGATTCACCAGTGCCGGCCCTGGTGGTGGAGGCAGATAGTGATGAGCCTGCCAGTGAGGAGAAAACCAATGACTAGTGTTCAAGAGTTCTTCGAATTGAGCAATAGAATCACTTTGGAGTACGAGGCGATAATTCCTCTTCTTCGAGATCCAGAAGTAGTGAAGGCGGCCCGCTTTCTTGCGGAACTCGACGCCCTTGCGAACGATTATGACTTTAAGCCAATCGACATAATGACATTGCTTGATCCAGGTCGCGCAGCAAGACTCCCAGCAGTCACTGAACAAAAAAGCAAAGCGACACCCAAACGGCGCAAGAATACTAAATGAGTTTAGGGCTACGCGTTCAGGCTCGTAGCAGGGGCACTTTGAAAAGGAGTCGATGATCTGGCTTTCTCGCCGCTGGCATTAGGAGATTACTTGGTCTGCGTCATGCGCTCAATTTTTTTCTGTAGGGCAGGCCGAAGACATAAAAGCTAAATCTGTGCAAGGCACGTGCAACTGGTGTGTTTCTTAGCTTTCGTTTGTGACTTTCTTAGCATAAAAATGGAGTTTTATTTTGAGCCAAGGGCGCTATTTGCTTTTTCTTGATATCCTGGGTTTCAGCGAGCTTGTAGAAACAAAATCCGTCAAAGAAGTTTACGCCGTCGTCGATAATTCTCTTCAGGCTTTTGGGCGATGGGAAGAACTCAATGCCTTATTTAAAACCATCTATTTCTCTGACACGTTTGTGTTCTACCAAGACCCAAAAGGGTATGGTGACTGGGCGTTCCTGGATATCTATGCCATTGGCGGAATGGTCTTGTCCGCCTTGCTAGCTGCTGGTATTCCCGCTAGAGGCGCGATTTCATTCGGTGAGTTCGAGGTCGAACTCGACTCTTCTGGCCGACATCAGGTCTATTTCGGTAAAGCTCTGATCGAAGCCTACCAGGCGGAGCAGAAGGAAAAATGGATCGGGATCACAATTCTCCCTTCAGCCTGGGAAGCTTATGACGCTGCGAATCCAGGAATTATTGATGCGTTTGCCCGCGAGAACGCGTGGCGGCGTCGGGACGACGGGGTTCTACTTCTGAACCCATTGATCAAGCTGCGAGCGTGGTATGACTTGGCTAGGATGGGGGAGGTAGACAAACCTTATTCGAAATGGGATGCCCCCGAGTTTCCTAACGACATTCTTGCGCTGAAATTCATCCGCGACAAAGCCACCTCTTACGCTGCGATCAACGACTTCACCAGCCCAGTCGCCGTCAAGTTCCACACAACCCATGATTTTCTGAAGAGCATGCTTGGTGATGAATGCTACGCGTGGGCCCAGATGGCGGCGCTGCCAGGAAATTTTTAAAACTCACCGGTGGCCTCGGCTACCATGGAAGGCCGTTACGTCCCCGGCGCGTCGCGATGCACCGTTCGAACACAGGAATTCATCAGACAGGGAGTGCCCATGCTGCAAGCTGCGACAGGAAAACTGTTCACGAACCGTGAAAATCCACGTTCAACCCTTCTCAAGGGTGTCGTCTACACCAACCTCGATCTCGCAGTCGTAGACCAGATCACCACCAAGGTGGGTAGGTTGAGCAGCATGGACACCTCGCATACCCCGACAGCGCTTGGGTATGAGATGACTGAATACATGGAAGCTGCCGATCCAGCTCCTGGCATTCTTCACTCCAGGACGATGGGTGCCTACATCGATGACTTTGCCGACGTTGCCTCGTTCAGCTTACAGGTCATTTGCTCCCCCGATGTCCACATTGTCGAGCGATTGCTGAATCAGAAACGCCGGCCTGGTGAATCGCACCCGCGTGAGCGCTTGATGCGGTATTACGACCCTTCAGTGCGCGCCACCCTTCTAGAAATGAAGGCGTTTGAAGACTTCACTGAGCAGTTGATCGGGCTGAGGCGCGAGACTTATCTCGCCGTCATTCAGTCGATCAGAACCTATGTTGCCGCCGTCCATAGGATGAGTGACGACCTCAATCTGGCCTACACGCTCCTGGTCATGTGTATCGAATCTCTGGTGCAGAAATTTGATGGGCATGAGCCTAAATGGCCCGACGTTCCTGAAGACAAACGGCGCGGAGTGGACAAGGCGCTGGCGGGTATCGATGACGAGCCTGCGCAGGCGGTGAAGGATGCGGTTCTGGACGTCATTTATCCGCGCTTGGGCCATCGCTTTGTGCAGTTCATCTTGGCGCACCTGCCAGCGGACTACTTCACTGCTCAGGCCGATGCTCAAAAGCATCCGATTGGCCGGCGCGACCTGGAGTCGGCTCTGCAAAATCTGTATGGCGTGCGCTCCAACTACGTCCACACCCTCAAGCCGCTAACCAAAGAGTTTCTTCATTTCACAAGCCACGGCGAAACCTATGAAGATGCTGACAAGCTGACTTTCACTTTCCAAGGGTTGTTTCGACTCGTACGGGCGGTGATCATCGAGTACGTGCGCAAGGCGGACAAGGTGGAGCATGAGCCATATCACTACGAGTGGGATAACCCGCACCTGCTGAGGATCAAGCTTGATCCTTCGGCCTGGCTTTACGATCCCCAGGGTCTGAACGCCCAGACTCCCCGACAGTATCTGGAAGGGCTCGTACACCTCCTTGATCAATGCTTGGTCGAATTTCCCAACCGCAAGCTTCGCCATCCAACGCCTGTCATAGACAAAGGATCCAGACTGCAGGCTCAGATGTCCGCGCCCATGAGGGTGTCGTTTTTGGCATTTGCCTATTTGGCTAACTATTTTCTTCAAACTGCGCCCAACCGACGGGAGTTCACAAAGCCGGAGGTCGACCTACTGAATCAACCAGGTATCCACTCGCTGATTGCCCAGGCCTTGATGGGAAGTGATACGGGGTGGACTCCTTCAGAGCACCAGGAGCAGTTCGATCAGTACTACAAAAAACGGCATACAAACGCCGGAATCAAGGTACCGCCCAACGTGGAAGCCT
The DNA here is from genome assembly GCF_032587815.1 of Pseudomonas syringae group sp. 26L6. Lineage (NCBI taxonomy): Bacteria > Pseudomonadati > Pseudomonadota > Gammaproteobacteria > Pseudomonadales > Pseudomonadaceae > Pseudomonas > Pseudomonas syringae group sp. 26L6. Next base: position 184,161 of record NZ_JAWHPJ010000012.1, on the reverse strand, counting down.
GCATGGCGTTAGCGCTGGCTGAGCGATACCGTCTTTCTGGCGACATCACTGAGGCATCGGCGGCGCTAGGTGCGGCAACAAGGGACTTTCCGCACCTCAAGCAATTGCGGAGCATGGAACAAAATTTCGATCCGAACGCGCCGATCGACTGGCTATCAACCATCTATCCCAAGCTGGCCGCGCCGAGAGCCACATTGGAATGCTACGGTCTGTAACCGCTTTGTAGACGACTGTCTACAAACTGCTAGACGACTGGTCAGCTTGTAGTTAGCATGGCCCGCATGAACAAACCATCGACTGAAATGCGCCAGCACATTCTCGAAGTAGCCCGGGCGTTGATGACCGCCAAGGGCTACACAGCAGTGGGCTTGGCTGAGGTGCTGAGCAATGCAGGCGTGCCGAAGGGCTCGTTTTACTACTACTTCAAGTCGAAGGAGGAGTTTGGAGCTGCGCTGCTGGAAGAGTATTTCGGTGAGTACCTTGCACGCGTTACCCCCATTCTTGAAGGGCAGGCAAAGGCCTCAGACTGCCTAGCTGCATACTTCGCCCACTGGATAGAGACGCAGGGCGCAGACATCCCTCAGCAAAAATGCCTTGTCGTGAAATTGGGCCCAGAGGTTTGCGATCTCTCTGAGGCCATGCGCTTGGTTCTTGACCGAGGCACTGTCCGAATCGTCAGCTTGATCGCACGATGCATTGAACGCGGCATCGAAGACAAGAGCATCCAAACGGCATGCGATTCCTCAATGCTAGCCCAGGCCTTGTACCAGCTCTGGCTTGGTGCCTCTTTGCAAGCAAAGCTGCAGATGTCCACCAAAGCCTTTGATGCCGCTGTTCAAGCTACCCAAACACTCGTGCGCTAAAAAATTTGCCTATTTACTAGACGACTGGTCGACTACTAAGAGATCTCTATGCATAACAGCACTCACACTGATCTTTTCTCACCCGTTTCATTCGGCGCTATCAACGCCTCGAATCGGATCGTAATGGCACCGGTCACGCGCAGCCGCTATTGCGAGGAGGGCATCCCCAATGAGCTGCATGCCCAGTATTACGCTCAGCGAGCAAGTGCAGGGTTGATCGTCGCTGAGGCAACCAACATTTCACCTCAAGGACGTGGTTATGCCGCTACACCCGGCATCTGGAGCGGCGAGCAGGTGGCCGGCTGGAAATTGGTGACTGATGCTGTGCACGAGAAGGGCGGGAAGATTGTCCTACAGCTTTGGCACGTCGGGAGGTTCTCCAGCGTCGAGCTGCAGCCTGATGGTCAGGCGCCAGTGGCACCTTCAGCAGTGAAAGCAGAAGGCAACACCTATACCGTTGACGGCTTCGTGCCTGTGTCCATGCCTCGTGCCCTGGAAACCAGCGAAATCCCGGGCATTATCAAGCAGTACGTCCTGGCGGCTGAGAATGCGAAGCGAGCTGGGTTTGATGGCGTGGAAGTGCACTCGGCGAACAGCTATCTGCTGGATCAGTTCTTGCGTGATTCGACCAACAAGCGCACAGACGCGTATGGTGGCTCGATAGAGAATCGGTGCCGGCTGACGCTCCAGGTCACCGAAGAGGTCGTTAAGATCTGGGGGAGTGACAGGGTAGGTATCAGGCTGTCTCCTGTGACACCTGATGCCGGTAACACTCCGCCTGACAGCCAAGTCATGGATCTCTACGGCTATCTGATTGAGCAACTGAATTCGCTCAATCTGGCTTACCTTCACTTCGTTGAGGGGGCCACTGCCACTTCACGGAACGTGCCTGAGGGGGTGGACATGGATGCTCTCAGCGGCCGGTTTACAGGCCCCTTCATTGGCAACAACAACTACGATCTGGAAATGGCCGTGCAGCGCCGCGCTGAACGAAAGATCGATGCGGTCGCGTTTGGGCGTTTGTTTATCTCCAACCCGGATCTGGTCGAGCGGTTGCGTCAAGGGCACGAGCTGACGATCGCGCCTCGCGAGTCCTATTATGGTGGTGGTGCCAAGGGTTACACCGACTGGCCAACAGCGCAGTGAACCCCGCTGGTGCACGCTAGGTGTTCAAATTCGACGAGATCGTCGAGGCGCATCGTTACATGGAATCTAACAGCCAGGTGGGCAAAATCGTCGTAGAGATTTAAGCCGGCACTGTGCCGGGCGGATGCAATGTCTGCCCGGTACACAAGACCTGTAGTTGCCGAGGGTGACCACTCGGCGGCTGATGCGGGCCAGTATTAGGCGTCGTATTTGCGCACGTGGCGACTCGCCTAGCCCAGCTTCCAGTATCTGTGGACAGTTACCTTGTTCACCTGCAGTTCCGTAGCCGTTTCAGCTTGGGTCATACCCTGGGCTTTGCACGCGAGCACCTTGGCGAGCAGGTCGGCATTTACGGTTGTGCCTCTGGGGCGGTCGACCAACTTTCCATCGACCACCTGGGCGAGGGCCTGCGTCAGTTGTCCTGACGCCTGAATGGCGTTGAGCTCTTCAGAGAGACGAGCGAGGATCGCTTCAATACTCCCGCCATCCTTTATGACCATGGTCGCTGCGACTACCGTAGCGGGGCTTAGCCCCAGCGAGCCAGAAAGCTTTTCAAGTTTGTCGAGCGTGACGCTTGATTTGCCGTGCTCAAGATCGCTGATGTACTGCCTAGCACTCCCTTCGTCAGGCAGTGCTTCCTGGGGCAAACGCTTAGCGGCCCGCAAAGCTCGGAGTACTGCAGCAAGGGGCACCTTCAGCGACATGTCCCGTCCTCAAAAGGCAGGATCAGGCCACGTTGCGTAGTTACACTCTACCGTATATATTTGCATTGATGTAACTCGCTTTGGGTTCGGACTCATGCGCGAATTTCTGCCATGGCAGCCAATGGGCGATTGGCGGACGGTTAATGCAGTCCGGCCGGACGGTTCAGCACAGCGATTGGGCGAGTCGGCCAAGCTGCTCACTGACCAAACTGGCAGGTCGCGCCATCCAATATAGGCCTAAACCGTTCGGCGGTGGATCTACCGGGAGTCAAAAAGCGCCGCTACGGAATCCCTTGCCCAGCCCTGGCCAACACGTCAACCGGTCGTACCTCACGCCTTCAAATTGCCTCAATATTGCTTGCGCCTACATTATGAAAATCCGAATTTACTCAGATCTACACGTCGAGTTTCACCGCTTCGATCCACCTCCGTTGGACGCGAGCATCGACCTAGTGATCCTCGCCGGGGATATCGACAAAAAAGCCCGGGGCGTCCGGTGGGCCAATGACACCTTCAATTGCACCACCGTGTATGTCGCCGGCAACCATGAGTTTTACGGTGGCCACCTCGATCGCACACTCCAGAAAATGCGCGATGCAGCAGCACCTCATGTGCACATTTTAGAAAACCAGTCCCTGGTCATTGGCGACGTCAGAGTCCTTGGCACAGCTGGATGGACTGACTTTACTTCTACGGGTGATCAAGTGGCCGCCAGCAAGATGGCCCGGGAGTCGATGAACGACTTCACGTACATCCGTACCGAGGCGAGTTATCGGCGCATACGCCCCTGGGACATCATCGAAAAGAATCGAACGGCGAAACAATGGCTGACTGAAGAGCTGGCCAAAACCCACTCTGGCAAAACCATTGTGGTTACCCATCATGCGCCGACACCAGCAGTAGTTGGCGAAAAGCATCAAGGTCATCTCAATGCGGCCTATACCAATGACTGGCCCTCGCTCATTAAAAAAGCAGATCTTTGGGTTTTTGGCCATACCCACGAAAGAGTCGACGTTGAGCTGGCTGGATCGCGGGTCGTGTCGAATCCTCGTGGCTATCCCGGAGAAGTTACTGGCTTCAACGACGCCTTTGAGATTGAACTCTAGAGCAGAAGCACATGAGCAGAGCTCCAGGAACAGCCAGATACCAACCGATTAATGAAGAGCCTTGTGTTTTGAAATCAAACGTATACCCCATCAACACCTTCACCCCCCCGTTAGCCGAGTTGGCAATGCCCGCTGACGTGCCAGTCGAGGTTAGACAGGCGATGGAGTACGACTGGGAGGTCTTCGTGGACGCCTTTCTCGTCAACGGCGCGAGGGTAGGTGATCGATACGCCGCAACTGCTTACTTCGGTCAGCAGGGAAAGATTCCAGACGGTATGACCGTGGCCACACATTCCGTAAGGCACGTGACGACGAAGGGGACGTTTAAATTGCTCCAAACCTTGGACGGTGCAGACCATTACGTACTCGTCTCGGAGCACAGCGTTGGAGACATCGATGGCAACGACGCTTGAATGGCCCCCAGCGGTGCTGGCCGCAGTGTCGATTAAATTTACGGCACCTGTCAGTGCTATTCTCTGGCTGCCGGAAGTCCAGTACCCCTGTTTGGTTGGGCGCGTCTTTATGGATCTGAGTGGTAGGTTCGCTGATGGTAGGTTGATCCGCACCTCTGGGATCATCGCGCTCATAGAGGAAGGTAACCACACGATCGCGCGCACGTTTGCGGGTAGCCACTACCTGTTGGTTGAGCCCGCAGGGAATCTCTTCGCTGGATTGCAGCTCCTGCCTCAAATACATCCGCATTCACCTGACACTGTCCACTGATTTTCTGCCTGGGTGACCTTCCAGAGATTGCTGCCCGGATAGTCAATTATGCGAAAACTATTGTGTGCTTGGAGGGCTCGTGCAAGAGACTGATCTGTACCAGTTGTTGAGTCTTCACGGAGAACGCATGGAGGGAGCATCTTATGCCGACGCTTCCACGCTAATCTCGCTTGAGGCGGCAACATCGAAACCTCATTGCGCTGTTCACTCTTGGATAGTGTTGGACTTGCTGAGTGATGACTCGATGTCGCCCGGTACGCGACAGAGCGATCAGACTGACAACCCGTCAGAGGCTGCTGGCAGTGCCGGCGCGTCGGAAGCGATGCTGCTGCCGATTGTGCTATTTAGCCACTACGTCGAGTTTCACAGCACCGGTCAGTTTCAGAAGGGGGACTCCATCCGGACTGGCCTGGCTGCGAATTACGACGGCCGAGGCATTTTTGAGACCCAGGATGCCATCTACGTCCTGCTTGGTCAGGGAGTCCGGCGTGAAGCGCCTATAGATTTTCTACAGGCTCTGCCACAAGGGCTCGCCCTCCATGATTACTCACTGCCCATTCAGGCGGAGCCACGGCGAGGAATTTCTGCGCTGAGAGGCGACCAAGACGTAATTTATTGCGATCTCCAGATGTCACCAGAGCAGGGGCGAGAACTGATATCGCTGATCGAAGGGTTACGCGCCGGGGGACTGCACCCAGGTCTGGAGAGCGTATTCCTCGACATTACGCAGGAGCTCAGTCATTCGAGTCAAAGACAGGATCGTCGAACGCCAAAGGGGTAGCGATCAGGAGATCGATCACAGCTTGTATGATTAGCATTCTCGCATTGACGGAGACATCATGAGCTCTAGGGTAGTCATATTCGACGCGTTCGGTACGATCCTTAAAATCCAGGATGGAGTTCACCCGTACCGGCAATTACTCCGTGAGGGCATGAAACACGGCCGCCGGCCTAGACCTGACGATGCGACTCAGATCATGACCTTCAGTGGCGGCTTACCTGCCTGTGCTGAGGAACTCGGAATCCAGATCAGGTCTGAGCGCTTGACCGAGATTGAAGAAGCACTCGAACGGGAGGTGACTGGAATAGAAGCTTTCCAAGACGCGTTAGACGCCGTCGAGATTCTTCGAGAGCATCACGTACCGGTTGGCGTGTGCAGCAACTTGGCGCAGCCGTACGGGTACGCAGTCAAGCGACTATTTCCCACGCTGCAGGGATATACCTTCAGCTTCGACGTAGGCGCTGTCAAACCCGATCCGCGAATTTATGACCGTGCTTGCCAGGATCTTGGGGTTGAGTTCTCTCACGATCTCGATAGTCGGCGAGTCGTGATGATCGGGGATTCACTGCGCTGTGACTGCCATGGCCCAAGGAGCATGGGTATTACTGGTATCCATCTTGAGCGATCGTCGGTGAGGGGAGTGAATAACCTAGTGGCCTTTGCGAAACAGATCGTCGGAGCGAGGCTGTAAGGAGTCATGGTATTGCGGGCGTGCGAGAGGCCGGCGGTGTTATAGCGGCAAATAGCGAGACGAATGTCCAAGCCCTTTTGCTGCGAAGGGCGAGTATGACGACCTCACTGATCCATGGACTCACTATGGCCATTGCTGAGGTTGGAAAGAAAGTGGGGAGTGATCATTCAGCGAAGCAAAACTCTGTTTGCTGAAGAGCCTTCCCAATCCGGCGGCTCTTTGAAGCTTTAGTGTGCGCCGCATTCCAGGGTTCACCGGGCGGAATCTTAAGCTCCTTCAGTACGCCGGCTTGAGATAGCTCGTCGATCTCACGTTCAGCGTGCATGATCAGTGAACTGATGGATTGTCCAGATTCGGCTGCCAGCGTGAGCGCAACCAATGCGAGTGGACTCAAGCCTAGCGGCGAGCTCAACGTCGACATCATCTCCAGAGTAGGGCTACTTTGCCCGCGTTCGAGCTTTGAGACGTATGTACGGCTACTTACCTCGGCCAGCTTGTACTGTGATAGCCCACGGGCCTTTCGGATCGCTTTGAGGGCTGCGGCTATAGCGTTTTTGATCGGCATAAAGCTTTCCTGAAATCTAGTCTCGCGCTTGGCCCAGCCTCGTTAAAAGTGGCATGACGGATGGTCAGGCGACAGAGCCTATCACACGCTAGTGTGACCGTTAGGAGGCCATGTCCGCTCATGCGCATCCTAAAGATTCTCTTGGCGGCCTGGTCGAGGACAGGATGATCAGATGTTGAGTGCAGCCAAAACTTTATGAGGTTGCTGGAGCTCTGTCGTGAAGCAGGTCAGCCTTTTTCCTTTGCAGGCGTTCATACCTATGGCCAGTAAACCGAGTAAAATGGGAGCGTTCTTACATGACCCTCACCGAGAAATTCGATGACTTCTGATCTGAGTGAAGAAGAGATGCGCAGGGCGCTTTTTGGCGACGCTGAGCCCGCACATCCGGTTGCTGTCCCCCTGAGCCCTGAGCCCATTCCTGAGGTCGTGTTCGTGAAACCGTCCGCGCCCGCGCCAAAGAAGAAGGCAGCGAAAGCTTTCATGCCCAGACTGCGAGTGCTCTTGAGGGTCGGTAATGAATTTGAAGACAAAATGTTCGACTTCATCCATGAAGCAGACACCCTCAGCACGCTCTTGGCAGAACAGGAAGCGGTGAAAGCGGCCAGGAAAAAATTCCGCTATGTCGAATTCGTGGAGGTAAAGTCGATGTAGCGGTCGATACGAAACTGCCCGCCGAAGATTTCGACGCTCGCAGCGGCTGTACTTTTAGCGTGGAGAAAGCTCGACCCAGTGAGCAAGCCGTTAACATTCGTGGCGGGGCTGCATCAGTCACTGTCCAGTGAGCAAAAACTGATGTTCAGGATCATGGTTCATTGAGCCACTACCCATTCGTCCTTCCAAGCAGAGAATCGAGCGGCACTCTGTGCCATCTAGTATCCCCATTTGCAAAACCTTAGGCTGTTTCGACAGATAAGGAGAATTGCTATGTCCCCATTTGCCGTTGCCCTCATGAACTCGCGAATCGAACATTCAATGTCCAGATTCAGGGCCGCAGAGTGCGCTGGAGTAAGCGAGAGAACCTGGAGATCCTACGAGCAGGGGTCGCGAAAACCAGGCAAGAGCGTCGTTCGAAATTTTTATAACCGTTCAGGGATCGCCATGCCCTCAACTACCGTGCAGATGCTTAACGCTACTCGGTCAGCGCGCGTATTAAGCGTTACATCGTTAAAAGGAGGAGTGGGTAAGTCACCTATCACAGTGGACATTGCCGCGTGCCTAGTAGAGCGCGGGAATACCGTGGCTGTCATCACACACGATTGCTGCTATGAGGATGGTGTTTCCAATGGGGCGCAGCTCAAGGCACGCTCGCTGGTCGCAGGCGTTGACTTCTTTGGCTATGCAGATCTGTTCTTCTCCGTTGCGGAGAAGGAAACCTTCGCTAAGCGGCTGCGGCACATCGTGGATCACGGATCCCCCATGGATCGTAGCGGGCTTGAATTTGAAATGGGTGGAACGCTTGGGTCGATGGTGGAAAGGATAGGATCATGCCAGATGTTCAAAGACATGAAAGCAAATTACGACTACATCCTACTTGACCTTAACCTCAAGGTAGATCTAATTCGCGCTCATGCAGACCTTGTAGCAATCATCATCGACAGCTCCTGCCCCCAATCAGTGGATAGCGCCCAGAGATTGAATCACCGATTGCTTGAAAGAAAGCGTGGGCGGCGGGTACCGAAGTGCTTCGGCCTTGTCACTCGTAATGATATCGGGGGACGTAGCCAAGAGCTGGAGGAATACTGTGGAGGTCTGGATATATCGCCGGATTTGGCCGAAGGCCTAGAGGAACAAAGGTTTGTCTCCAGCAAGTTCCGAGAACGTATTCTAGGCGATATCAAAGCTCTGCCATTGACCCGCTTGCTGACCCACCTGACCAACGCTCATGAGATCGTGATCGACAAGTACAATACTGATCAGCCCTTCATGGAGGGCTATACCTATTTCGATTCAGTCCTGGATATCTCCCCGGGTTCCCACGCTGCGGACGAGATACGTCGGCTGACCACCGAAATCGTCGATTTGCGGCTCTGAGCAAAGCAGCTTACCGAGTGAGCCACGCCCGCTCGATTTCTACGGATCAGGTGTAGCCCCCACGGGCTACACATGCGCGGCGTCTACGTTTCAAATGCGGTAGGCGCCTGCGCAGGACATCAAGTTCAGCAGCTCCTCGTTGATAGGGAAGCCCCGTACATCTTCGGATTTTCCATAGAGATGGAGCCCTGCTGGGGTTGTGGCCAGCCAATCTTTCGACATCGGCCACATCGAGACAGTACAAGACAACCTGAGCCGAGTGATCTTCAGGCGTTGGGCGAGTCCATCTGGCGCTGAAGGGCTACGCAACTCTCCCAGCGCAAATCCTAAGATAGGTTTGGCAGGTTGATTTCAATCGCACGGCGCGTTGAAAAACACTCATGAATATCTGGGTGACAATAGCCATCTGACTCAATGACTGCGCCCGAGAACTGCGCTAGTCCATTTCGATAATCCGCCGCACACCTCCAGGTGCTCCGATTTCTGATCGGTGTCTCGGCGCGATTTGGAATCTCAAGAGCACGCCGTTGACGATCGTCGACCGATCTCTCACACCGCTTTTTTGGAGATAGACAGTTATGAGAACGACCGCTTTGGCCATGGTGGCCGCGCTTAGCCTGTCGAGCGCAACAGCATTTGCTCAAGTCATCGATATGGAAGATATACCGACCAAGGGGACACGCGCGCCGGATGCGAATATCAAACCTGGACAGCCGCTACCCCGCAACGCACCAATCAATCCCAAGCAGCAGCCCGCATTCATAGGTCAGACTCAGGCGCCAGCAGTCGTCACAAAGGCTGCTATCGACACGAAGGTGATGACCCGAAATCTGAATCATCCTTGGGGGCTAGCGTTCATTGGGGAAAATCGCGCGATCATTACTGAAAAGCCTGGAGCTATGAGGATCGTCGATCTTGGAACGGGAGAGATCGTTGGTGATGTTCAGGGTGTGCCGCGAGTGGTTTATGGCGCAGATGCCGGATTACTGGACATTATTACCGATCCCAAATTCTCAACGAACGGCATGGTGTACTTCACCTACGTGGAGCCAAGAGGAGGGGAAGAAAATGGGATCGTCGTCGCCAAAGCCAAACTGGCAGTCGAAACCCGCGCGGGTGAGCCGCCTCGCTACAATCTTGCCGGACTTAAAACGGTTATCCGGGTTGAGCCGGGTATCGTTGGAGAAAAACACTATGGTTCGAGGTTAGCTTTTGACCGAGAGGGCTATCTCTACGTATCCCTCGCGGAGCGATTCTTCTCCCCATACCGCGATGAGGCTCAATCGCTCTACAGTTGGCTGGGCAAGATCCTGCGAATTACTACCGACGGTGAAGCCGCGCCGGGTAACCCCTACGCTGGCGATCCTAAAGCTGAAAACCACACGCGGCCAGAGATTTGGAGTTATGGCCAGCGCAACCCGCAAGGACTCGCTTTCCATCCGGAAACGGGAGAGCTCTGGGATGCGGAGCATGGCCCGCAAGGTGGAGATGAGATCAACCTCATCAAGCGCGGGCATAACTACGGCTGGCCACTGGCAGCCTACGGAACCAATTACGACGGCACTGCGATTTACGGCGGTCGCTCGCAGCTCGAAGGAACAGATCAGCCCCGCTATTACTGGGATCCCACGATTGCACCTGGCGGCATGACCTTCTATTCCGGCAAGCTAATTCCTGAATGGAAAAATAACCTGTTTGTCGCTGCGCTGGCCGGTCAACATCTAGCACGATTGGTCATTCAGGGCGACAAGGTTGTTGGTGAGGAGCGGCTGCTTCAGGATCAACATCAGCGAATCCGCGATGCCAAAGAGGGCCCGGACGGAGCGCTCTGGGTGATCACTGATGATGCTGCGGGCCGATTGATCCGTATCACCCCAAAATAAAGAATCTGCTCAGAATACCCAGGAGGAGGCTGCTCAGCGAAAGCTCAAGCAGTCTGCCTTCGCAACCTGGTCGCCGATCCTGATTCCGACCTTTTGGAACGTCCCCTTGGGCACTTCGATGATGGCTATGGCAGGTTCGAATGACGATCGCTTTTCCATAATTTGCGGCTCCAACTCCAGGATGGTCTGAAGCTCACCCTTTGCACTGATCCATCCTGCGGAGAGAGGGGCTGGCGTGTTTTTCATCCATACGCCTCGGACACCGGGCTCAGGCCACACGAATATCACGCCTGGCCCCGGATTGTCTTTTCCCATCAAGCCCTGCTTCATCGCGTCAGCCGTTCGGGCTACAGGTAAGGTGAGCTCGCTGCCGGTTTCGAACTGGATCGTACAGGTCTCCGTCGTGGGGGGTTGGGGTGTAGGGGCTGAAGTGGAGGCGAGTAGGGTGCACATATGAAAAACAATCGTAAGCGAAACCGTGATCTTCAGCTGGCCGTAAGCCTTAGAGCTTCTACGCATAGTGAGTCACGGAACCTGGGTAGCCGAACGCAAAGCAGTGATGAGGATGTAGAAGTGCACATTTGAAAACAGAGTCCACAGACCGTCCCAATTTGCAGGCTGTACAGATCAGCCTTGTTCCACTCAAGCCGCACCCGCTTTCATTAGAGATGTTGGACATTTATGGCTCACTCGCTTAACCCCAAAGTCTATGCTCTGACTTTCACCACGTTTGTCATGCTTTCCTCAGAATTCATCGTCGCAGGGCTGCTACCTGAAATCGCGTCTGCGCTACAGATAACCGTGGGTAATGCCGGCTGGCTTGTCACGGCCTTTGCACTGGGCATGGGCGTGGGTGCGCCGTTAATAGCGGCGTTCACGCACAGAGTCAGTCTACGCTTGTTACTGATCACGGCCTGTGTCGCTTTGTTCCTCGGCAATACCATCTGCGCGCTTACTGACAATTTCGCCTTGTTGATGATAGGCCGCGCATTGGGCGGGGTAGGTGTCGCGATGTTCTGGACGAATGCTGCATTGGCCGCTGCGGCCATGTCCAAGCCTGAGGCTAAAAGTCTTGCAGTTTCCCGAGTGCTCATCGGTGCTTCGATCGCATCGGTGGTAGGCGTTCCTCTGGGTAAGGCCGTGAGCGATGCCTGGCGTTGGGAAGATGCGTTGCTGCTGATGGCGGTGCTCAGCGCTCTAGCTTTGGCAATGGTCATTCGCTGGATTCACGTGCCTGAGAGAGATGGGTCTCAGCTCCAATCTACATTGTCAGAGCGACTCAGGGCGGTGTGCCGCCCCGACATTGTGCGGGCACTGCTGAGCTACTTGTTGATTTTCGGGGGGATAATGGCGGTGTTCAGCTACCTCGCTACCTTCCTCGTCCGTTACACCCATTTCCCATTCGCATACGTCACACCTGTCTTGGCGTTATACGGTGTAGCCGACATCGTGGGTAACCTTGTTGTCTCCAGGCACATACCAGATCCACTTGAGGGCATGTTTAAACGCCTGCTTATCGTGCTCGCAATTTCGTTGACGGCCTTATCCCTGTTCGGCACCACGGTGTGGATGATTCCTTTCGTCATCGCAGCAGTGGGCTGCTGTCACGCAGCTGCGGGCCTCATGACAGGGATCGATGTGCTACGCCGGGCCGGTGCCAACGCTCAGCTCGTAGGCGCATTCAATGTCAGTGCAATTAACGTTGGAATCATGCTTGGCTCTGTCGCCGGAGGGTTGTTGATAGACCATATCGGTTTAGCGTTCATAGGCTGCCTGGGTGGCGGTTTCGTATTGCTTGCATTGCTCGTCAGAGCCCGGCTCACGCCTGCCTAGCTAACTCAATCGGCGCAGCAGGCCCATTCATGTGCGGTTGGCTTCATGATCTTTTTGGCGGATGGGAAGTGCCGCTAGCGCTGTTGCTGGCTTGTGCGGCGCTCCAGGTCATCTTCGCGGTTTTGGCTGGGCGTAATCACTTTGTTTGATCATCTAAAATTTTTGCCGGAACCGCACCTGAATGTCGGGGCATTCGCTTGATGTCACTCTGACTTAGAGTACCGCAGAGCTTCGACGAGTAACTGGAACGCCGAGGTGTTTTGTCGGCGGCTTGGGTAGTACAGGTAGTAGCCAGGGAAGGCAGGGCACCAATCGTCCAGCACTCTCACCAAGCGTCCCGCTTCGACTTGGTGAATGACTTGAGAGTCCAGCAGGCATGCCAGCCCGTATCCCGCTACGGCGGCCTCTAAGATCATCTCTGGTCGATTGAAAGCTACCTGACCCGACACCCGAACCTGTGTCGCTTGGCCGTCCTTTTCAAAGTGCCAGGCAGACTTACCGTTCAAGCTGGGGAAACGGCGATTGATACACAGGTGGTTGACGAGCTGATCAGGGTGAGTAGGCACGGGGTATTTGGCCAGATACGAAGGCGAGCCGACGATGACGCAGCGCTCCATCGGCCCGATCGGAACAGCGATCATGTCCTTGTCCAAGTTTTCGCCAAGCCGGATACCTGCGTCGAAGCGCTCGGCGACAATATCCACGAATCCATTGTCGACGGTGATCTCTACCTCAATGTCAGGGTATTTGGGCAGCCATCGATTGAGGGCAGGCCATAAAATGGTCTCAGCTACATGATCCGCTGTGGTAATCCGGATGGAACCGGCAGGCTTATCCCGCACATCAGTCAAGCTCTCAAGCTGGGCAGTGATGTCAGCTAGTGCAGGCTTCAGTGTTTCTAGTAATCGCTCGCCAGCAGCGGTTGGTGAAACGCTGCGAGTGGTTCTTGTGAGAAGACGAACTCCCAAGCGTGCTTCTAGCCTGCGAATTTTATGGCTCAGCGCCGATTGGGAAGTGCCCAGTCGGCCTGCCGCCCGCGTAAAACTACGCTCCTCCGCCACGGCCACAAAAGCCATGAGGCTACCCATTTCATCTTGAAACATTTAGTTACCCATGTCATAAACGGTGTGCCCATCCCGTGAGCGGATCATATCCCGGTGCGGTTTTCCGGGCCATACCCATTTCATTTATGACGCAACGTCATAGCCCCATTCGATTTTTTCGCCCTAATTCTCGGTGACTTCCCAGTGAATAATTGAGTTTTGCAGCTTCGCGCTGGACGCTCTAATGACTGAAGGACACCTCATGAAAAGCAGATTCAACGCCCCTGTCGCCTGGCTAACCTCGAGCCTTTTTTCAGTACTAAGCGGGTGCTCCTGGGCTGATCAGGAGAAGAGCGGGTCTGATGCCTTTGACATTCTGACTGACAAACCAACGGAGTTTTTCGCGGACGCCACATCCACGAATGTACCGATCGCCCCGAGCCTGCATGCAACCGACTCGGTTTTCATCGATGTGGACAAGGATCGCGACCTTGATGTTGTCGTCTCCGTAGAGCATGGCGTAAATCGCCTTTATCTAAACGATGGCCAGGGTCGCTTGGTAGAGCAGCCAGGCGCTTTCGGCAAGGGCATCCACGACAGCGAGCACGTTCGCGCGGCGGACTTAAATGCCGACGGCAACATGGACGTCGTCTTCGTGGCCGAGGCGGATGAGATCCATCAACTATTTCTAGGTGATGGAAAGGGTGGTTTTACCGATGCCAGTGAGCGTTTGCCTCAAACAAGCCAAGGTAATGCGCTAGCTCTCGGCGACGTGAATGGGGACAAGCTACCTGACATCGTGATTGGCAGCACAGGTGAGACAGCCTATGCCCCAGATGCGAAGATCATCCCTGCACGCAATCTGCTTTTTCTAAATGACCCCAAACGCCCAGGCTACTTTATCAATGCCACGAAGACCCATCTCCCTGATACCAACGATCAGACCGAGGGAGTAGCGCTTGCAGACATGGATGGCGACGGCGATTTGGACATGGTATTGGCCAGTCCAGCGTTCCCAAATCGGCTGCTAATCAATGACGGCAGTGGTCACTTCAAAGACGCCTCATCGCAACTCGACCTGCGAGTTCCGATGGAGAGTCGAGAGGTTCAGGTCGTCGACGTGAACCAGGACGGGTATCTCGACATTGTCTTCTTCAACATCACCAGCAATAACTTCGGCTGGGACAAGGATCCCCAAACTCGCATCCTGGTGAATGACGGCAAAGGTCATTTTCGCGATGAGACTGCCGGGCGTCTGCCTGCGCACAAGTTCTCAAGTTGGGGTGGAACCGTGGTGGATTTCAATCACGACGGAAATCCCGATTTGCTCGTCGGCGCCATTGATGTGCCTGGGTTCGTGCCTCTCCAGGTTCGTGCGTGGCAAAACGACGGAAAGGGCCAATTCCGCGACGTCACAGGCGATGTGATGCCTGGTTCCACAGTTGGCCGCAGTTGGAGCATGGGTCGTGGCGACCTAGACGGCGACGGTCGAGAAGATGTGTTCATCGGCGGTTGGGGTACGCAAGCCCGTCTTCTACTCAGCGATACAAACGCCTATGAGGCGACACGCCCGGCTGTGACTCCTTTGAACTCTCCGAAGGCCGAGACCCAGTAGCCATCAATGGGGTTTGAGACGCCGCTCGCAGTAGCGTTGATCTCTTCTGCAAGTAATTCAAAGCGCAGTCGACAAACAAAAATCCACGCATCGTGCCCCAGAGAATTCAGCGCCTGGGGGACGTTGCCTCGCGCCTCGGAGCTTCCGAGGCTAGCTGCCAGTCACGAATGAATTTTAGCGATTGAGACTGAGGTTGATATGTCCCGTGCACATGTAAACATGGTTTTTCGAGGAGGATTCGTAGCCTCACTAATGGTATTAGCCGGGTGCAGCCAGCCTGAGGCAGCGGCTCCGCCAAAGGTGTTTGAAGTGGGCGTTATCACCGTCAAAACCAGCTCCGTACCAGTCTTCAGCAATCTTCCAGGGCGTACCAATGCCTATCTGGTATCCCAAGTCAGAGCGCGAGTGGACGGTATTGTGCTTAGGCGAGAGTTCACGGAGGGGGCAAACGTAAAAGCAGGTCAACGGTTATACAAGATTGACCCTGCCCCCTACGTCGCGGCCTTGAACAGCGCAAAAGCGACCTTAGCGCGGGCTCAAGCCAGCCTGGTCGCAGAAAATGCACAAGTGCAACGCTATAAAGTCTTGGTTGAGGGCAATGCGATCAGTCGGCAAAACTATGACAACGCTCTCGCAGCTCAGGGCCAAGCTGTAGCGGATGTCGCAGCCGGTAAGGCCATGGTTGAGCGTGCAGAGATCAACCTGAGTTACACAGATGTCGTATCACCCATCAGCGGGCGCATAGGCCTTTCAGAGGTCACACCAGGTGCCTATGTGCAGGCTACCGGTGCGACGCTAATGACCACCGTGCAGCAGCTTGACCCCATGTATGTCGATCTTACGCAGTCAAGCGCCGACGGCTTAAAGCTTCGTACCGACATTCAGGAAGGCCGGCTTCAGACCCAAGGCAACGATGCTGCCAAGGTCACACTGACGCTTGAGAATGGCCGCCAGTACGAACAGGTAGGCAAGCTTCAATTTTCCGATGTCAGTGTCAATCAAGGCACTGGCTCCGTAACAGTAAGGGCCGTTTTTCCAAATCCAAACGGGACGCTATTACCTGGCATGTTTGTGCGGGCACGTTTGGAGGAGGGGACGAACAATGGCGCAATGCTGATCCCCCAAGTAGGCGTAACCCACGATCAGTCAGGCCGGCCTATCGCTTTGATCGTTGGCTCAGATGACAAAGTCTCCCAAGCCGTCCTGACCACCTCAGGCACGCGCGGCACTTACTGGATTGTTACTAGTGGCCTGAAACCTGGCGATCGAGTGATCGTGCAGGGAACCGACAAAACTCGACCTGGTGCAAAGGTCAAAACCGTCCCCGCCCAGCTCAATGGCTCAACCGCTGACGGTACACCACAAGGTGGCGACACCCGCACTAGCCCTAGCGCATAGCCCTCACTCCTCAACCAGCGAGCCCGTGCCATATGGCTAACTTTTTTATTGATCGACCTATTTTTGCCTGGGTCTTGGCAATTATCTTGATGCTAGCCGGCATCGCCGCCATTTTGAATTTGCCGGTTTCTCAATTCCCAACCATTGCACCACCCACAATACAAATTCAGTCCCGTTACCCGGGTGCATCCGCCAGCACGGTGGAGAACACGGTGACCCAGGTAATTGAGCAGCAGATGCGTGGCCTGGATCACCTGATGTACATGTCATCGACTAGCGATGATTTCGGTCAGGCGGCGATCACGCTGACATTTGCTCCGGGCACGAACCCCGATATTGCCCAAGTTCAGGTGCAAAACAAGCTTCAGCTTGCCACACCTCAGCTCCCACAGACGGTGCAGCAGACGGGCATTGAGGTCACTAAGTCCAACAGCAGCACACTATTGGCTGTAGGCTTCATCTCAGCCGATGGCTCGATGAATCGAGACGAGCTCGCCAACTACGTCGCCTCCAATATTCAAGATCCGGTAAGTCGTCTGGACGGGGTCGGGCAGGTTCAACTCTACGGCCGCCAGTTCGCCATGAGGATCTGGCTCAACCCGCTCAGGCTCAACAACTACAAGCTGAATCCCACAGATGTAACCAATGCGATCGCAGCTCAGAATGTGCAGATCGCAGGCGGTTCGCTGGGAGGAACACCGCCTGCTCCAGGCCAGATGCTGCAGGCCACCATCACCGAAGCCACCCTTCTGCGTACGCCAACGGAATTCGGCAATATCCTTCTGAAAGTTGAGCCTGACGGATCGCAGGTGAGGGTCAAGGATGTCGCCCGAGTCGAGCTTGGCGGTGAAGACTACAACTATCTCACGCTTTACAACGGTAAACCTGCAGCTGCCATTGGTGTGCAACTTGCTACCGGTGCGAATGCTTTGGAGGTGGCTGAGCGTGTGCGAGCTCGTGTGAAAGAGCTTGCACCGTTCGCGCCTCCAGGTGTGGTCATTGAATACCCACAAGACACAACGCCCTTCGTGACAGATGCGATCACAGGTGTCTTCAAAACGCTGATTGAAGGCATCGTTTTGGTATTCCTGATCATGTACCTCTTCTTGCAGAACTTCAGAGCGACGCTTATTCCGACCATCGCTGTGCCAGTGGTGTTGTTGGGCACCTTTGCTGCAATGGTGGCGGTAGGGTTCTCCATCAACACCTTGTCGATGTTCGGTTTAGTGCTCGCGATCGGGCTATTGGTTGACGACGCGATCGTAGTGGTTGAGAACGTGGAGCGGGTCATGGTCGAGGAGGGCCTTGGCCCGAAGGAGGCGACTCGCAAGGCGATGGGCCAGATCACCGGAGCGCTGATTGGCGTCGCAGTAGTTCTGGGTGCCGTGTTTGTACCTGTGGCGTTTGCCAGTGGTTCGGTCGGCGCTATCTACCGTCAGTTTTCGCTTACCATCGTGGTGGCGATGGTGCTGTCGGTGCTGACAGCCGTGATCCTCACACCGGCACTCTGCGCAACCATGCTGAAACCTGTTGGGCGTGACCATCAAAAAAAGACAGGTTTCTTCGGCTGGTTCAACCGCATCTTTGATCGCGGCCAGGCTAATTACCACGTCGGTGTACAGCGCGTTATTCGAGCTTCATCTCGATACATTTTGCTCTATGTTCTGCTTACCGGCGCTGCTGTCTTCATGTTTCTGCGCGTACCCACGGGCTTCCTGCCGGACGAAGACCAGGGCCGGATATTCGTCGTGGTCACAACGCCACCGGGGGCAACCCAAGAGCGGACGAGTCGAGCACTCAGTGACGTAAGCGTATATCTGCGTGAGGATGAAAAAGACATCGTCACGTCTACCTGGGAAATCAATGGCTACAGCTTTCCAGGACGCGCGCAGACTTCTGGGGTGATCTTTGTTCAGATGAAGGCATTCGAGGACAGGCTCGGCGATGCACCTAGAGCCCAGGATCTGGTGAACCGACTGAACGCACGCTTTGCGGATTACAAAGATGCCAACATCACTGCGGGTAATCCTCCAGCGATTCCAGGGCTTGGAAATGTGTCTGGTTTTGACCTGGAACTGATGGACAGCGGTGGTGTAGGTCATGACGCGCTCATGAGAGCAAGGAACAGCGTGATGGAGCGGGGCAACGCCTCGCCAGTGGTTCAAAACGTTCGCCCCAACGGCCTGAACGATGCCCCGAAATTCAAAGTGAACATTGATCGCGAGAAAGCCAGCGCGCTGGGTCTCACCGCTGCCGGGATAGACCAGGCGTTCTCTGTTGCTTGGGGTTCGGCCTATGTGAACAAATTTCTCGACCTCGACAACCGAATCAAGAGTGTCTATGTCCAGGCTGATGCCCAATGGCGGATGACACCTGAAAATCTCAACGATTGGTACCTCCGTAATGATGCAGGTGAGATGGTGCCCTTCAGCACGTTTGGTACCGGCGAGTGGATCTACGGGTCGCCTCAGCTCGAACGTTACCAAGGTGTGCCGGCGGTTCAGATCAATGGTAATGCTGCAGATGGGTATTCCACCGGGCAAGCGATGGATGCCATGGAGGAGGTGTTGAAAGACCTTCCGGAGGGAATCAGCTACGCGTGGACAGGCATCTCCGTGCAGGAGCGGCAGTCGGCATCTCAAGCCCCCATCATGTATGCCATCTCCATCGTTTTCGTCTTCCTCTGCTTAGCAGCGCTTTACGAAAGTTGGTCGATTCCTGTTTCAGTCATCCTGGTAGTCCCGCTGGGGATTCTTGGCGCCCTGGCAGCGGCTTTGTTGCGGGGCCTGGAAAATGACGTGTTCTTCCAGGTTGCATTGCTGACCACCGTAGGTTTGTCTGCAAAAAACGCGATCTTGATCGTGGAGTTCGCAAGAGACCTCCAGGATCAGGGCCGAAGCGCGGTGGAGGCAGCGATCGAGGCCGCACGTCTTCGTCTTCGTCCAATCCTGATGACCTCGCTGGCGTTCATTCTGGGTGTTTTGCCACTGGTATTTAGCAGTGGTGCGGGCTCCACCAGCCAGAATGCCATTGGCACTGGTGTGATCGGCGGTATGCTGGCCTCTACCTTCCTTGCGATATTCATGACCCCGCTGTTCTTCGTTTTGGTGAGCAGGCTCTCTGGTGCAAAACAAAATGCACAAGCGGCTCCTGAAGTACCGCAGCGTACAGCACCACAGACGCAAGGAGGGCAGTGATATGTCGAGGGCAAGAGCCTTTGGGGCGATTACCTGTTCATGCCTCGCAGTCGCGCTGGCTGGATGTAATCTTCAGCCCTCATATGAGGCGCCGGAGCCTGCGATCGCTAACAGCTTTCCATCGGGATGGGCTTATCAGGGCGGGCTCGTACAGCCGCCCAACAATGGCGCGCAGCAGGCAAGAGCAGAGCAGCCTGCCAGTGAAGTAGGGTGGCGTGAGTTTTTTCGCGATCAGCGACTGCAAGCACTCATCGCACTGGCTTTGCGGAACAATCAAGACCTTGAGATCGCCATGCTGAATGTGGAGGTCGCCCGGGCTCAATATCGGATCACACGCTCCCAGTTACTGCCGTATGTGGATGCAGCTGCTTCAGCATCAAGGGAGCGAACGCCTAGCAACCTTTCGAGCGACGGGGCAGAGCTGTCAACCGAGTATTCAGTGGGACTTAATGTCTCGTGGGAGCTGGATTTCTTCGGTCGGATCGCAAGCCTGAAGGATGAGGCATTGGCGCAATATTTCTCCTTAGCTCAGACGCGCGAAGCCGCTGAGATGCTCTTGGTATCACAGGTGGCGAACCAGTACTTGGCAATGCTAGGGAGCGACGATCAGCTTGCAGTGACCCGATCCACGTTAAAGAACGCTGAGGAGTCATACCGCATCACGAAACTCAGTTTTGATAACGGTATCGCGACCGAGCTCGATCTTCATCAGTCCCAAGGCATCGTAGAACAGGTATCCGCCAGCCTTGAGGCCTATACGCGGGCGCGCGCCCAGGATGAAAATGCGCTGGTTCTACTGATCGGTCAGCCCATCCCTGAAGGGCTTCCAGTTGGGTTGTCTCTATCCGATCAGGCGCTATTGTCCGACATCCCGGCCGGCCTGCCGTCCCAACTACTAAAGCGCCGTCCAGACATAGCAGCGGCGGAGCAGTCGCTTATTGCCGCCAATGCGAGTATTGGCGCCGCACGCGCGGCATTCTTTCCGACCGTATCGCTCACTGGCAGCTACGGCACTCTATCGCACTCGACCCGGGGCTTGTTTCAGGGCGGGCAGGGGGCATGGAGCGTTGTGCCGCAAATATCCGTACCTATCTTCGCAGGAGGTGCCAACAGGGCGAATCTCGATGCCGCCCAGGTTCAGAAGCGCATAGAGGTTGCCAACTATCAAAAGGTGATCCAGGTAGCCTTTCGCGAGGTGTCAGACGGGCTTGCAGCCCGACGCACCTATGACCGGCAGATTCAGTACCTGCAGCAGTATGAGAGCACACAGACCCGGCGTCTTGAGCTGTCCGACCTGCGATACCGCAGCGGCGTCGATGGCTATCTTTCGGTACTGGAAGCCCAGACGGATTTGTTTGACGCCAACCAGAGTCTTGTAGCTGCTCGGGTATCACGGGCCAGCAACCTGGTGTCGCTCTACAAGGCGTTGGGAGGTGGATGGACGGAGGGCACTTCAGTCTCGGCAACAGACGCCTCCATTGTGAACTAGCGCGTCTGACGTCACTGATGAACCGTTGACCTGTCGATGGACAGGTCAAGCTTGACGCAGCACCTTCGCCCCGCGAGGTGCTGCGAAAGAGCTGGCATGGACGACTAGGACGTGATTCCAAGTCTAAGGGTATCTATTAGCTCTCGAAGACCTGGTGGCATCTGACGACGCCCGGGGTAGTAGATGTGGAAAGCCGGTTCAATAGGGGCCCAATCGGGCAAAACTACCTGCAATTCTCCGCGATCCAGGTAGGAACGAACCCGCGCCTCCAGGCAATACGTGATACCGCAATGTGCGAGTGCCATCTCCACACCGAACGTGGTCTCGTTTGAGCAAAGCTGGCCCGGTACATCAATGGCTCTGTGGTCACCATCCTTTTCAAAATCCCATCGGTAGATGACGCCATTACCTGTGCGAATCTGAATGCAATTCTGGTCTTTGAGGTCTTCTGGAACCTCTATCCGAGGCCGTGTGTTCAGGTACTTTGGAGAAGCCACTGCAACCCAGCGAAGCGGGTCGCTTATCCGTACGGCGATGAAATCCTCCGGGATCGTGTCGCCAAACCTGACGCCCGCATCGAATCCCGCAGATACGATATCCACCATCTTGTCATCCACGGCAACCTCGACCGAGACATCAGGATAAGCCTCAAGAAAGCGAGGGAGGTATTCAGAGAGAAGAAGTCTGGCACCGTCACACAACACGTTCAGTCGCAGTCGACCAGATGGGCGATCACGATGGTTATCCAGCGCGGCCAGCGCGGCACTTATCTCGGTAAACCCAACGGTTAGCCGTTTGGCGAGAACGGCACCAGCGTCAGTAGGGGAAACGGTTCTGCTCGTGCGATTAAGCAACCTGACGCCGAGCCGCGCCTCCAGGTTTCGAACCGAGTGACTTAATGCAGACGTCGTTATCCCCAACTCCACAGCCGCCTGAGTGAAGCTCCTGAGCCGTTCTACTGCTAGGAAAGAATTCAAATCTGCGAGATCTGCTCGTGACAGTCGGCTGGTGGGAAGTACAGGCATGGGCGTATCCACTGTTGAGCAAAATTCAATGACTGATGCAATTCTGCTAATCAATCTTCGCTTTCGAATAGGTTACATTAATTTACCTCAACGATTGCAAGATAAATTGGCTTTGCGGGTGTCGTACTGTGTTCCACGTCTATCTCTCTGTTGCTTATCTCTATGTGCTGTGGCGCTTTGTCATGCCGTTGCCGATCAGCGCTGCCTGGCGGTTGTTGTTGGGTGCTGCGCTTCTGGCTATTTCCAAATATCACCTGATTCTCATCGGCGTTTTCGGGAACATGTTCTCGCCCGAGATGCCACGCGCTGCGGTGATTGCTGCAGGCTGGCTGTTTTGCGCTTTCGTCCTTCTCATGGCGTTGACGCTGCTGGCCGACGTGATCGGTGTTGCGTTCTCATTGGCGCGCAAGACAGCGTTGAACACGTTCTTCGGTGTTCGACTTAGGGGCGCCATTGCAGTATTGGCGTTGATGCTGTCGGCTATCGGCGTTCATGAAGCTATCCAGGTACCGGAGGTGCGCCGGCTAGAGGTTGAAGTCAAGGATCTACCCAAATCGATGGATGGCCTTAGAGTCGTTCAGCTGACAGACCTTCACATCAGCAAGCTTTTCCAAGCGGACTGGGTCGAGCAAGTCGTTGCTCGCACGAACGCTCTCAAGCCTGACGCGATTCTAATCACCGGG
Organism: Pseudomonas syringae group sp. 26L6; assembly: GCF_032587815.1. Taxonomy (NCBI): domain Bacteria; kingdom Pseudomonadati; phylum Pseudomonadota; class Gammaproteobacteria; order Pseudomonadales; family Pseudomonadaceae; genus Pseudomonas; species Pseudomonas syringae group sp. 26L6. The sequence goes on along the minus strand of NZ_JAWHPJ010000012.1, from coordinate 161,385 downwards.
GATCTCATCGACGGCACCGTTGAAGCTCGACGCAGCGACGTTGCGCCATTGCGTAACCTGCGTGCTCCGCTTGGAGTGATCGCAATCCCCGGGAATCACGAGTACTACTTTGACTGCGACCGCTGGGGTGCTGAGTTTACGCGCTTGGGTCTCAAAGTACTTTTCAACGAGCACGTTCTGCTCCAACGGGGTGAGGGCAGCGTGGTTGTCGCAGGTGTAACGGATGAAGCAGCACCTTCGTTTGGTTTTCCCGGCCCGGATCTAAATCGAGCGCTGTCTGGTTCCCCTAAGGATGTCCCCACGATTCTTCTTAAGCACCGGCCAGTCGGCGCTGCTGCAGCTGCGGCAGCGGGTGTCAGTCTGCAGCTTTCCGGGCATACCCATGGGGGGATGATACTCGGCCTAGATCAGGTGGCTCGATACGCGAATCAGGGGTTCATCGCTGGAAAATATGACGTTGGAGGAATGACGTTGTACCTGAACAATGGGACGGCCTTATGGAACGGCTTTCCAATCCGACTAGGCGTTCCCGCCGAGATCACTGAGATCGTGCTGAGATCGAGCCCGTCGGATGCGACCACTGCCAACTAGGAGACCTACCATGAACCATCCAGCTATCAGGAAAGATGCCGTCGCAGTCATCACAGGTGCGGCCGTAGGGATTGGCTATGCCATCGCGTACCGAGCAGCGGCGGAGGGTATGAAGGTGGTTATCTTCGACCGTGACGAAAAGGCACTCAATACTGCGACCAGAATGCTCCTCAACGAGTTTCCAGGTCTCAAGCTGCTGGCAATTTCGGGAGATGTGACGTCAGAAGCGGATCTTCACAGTTTATACGAGCAGTCGTGTGAGTTCGGAGAGGTGTCTCTATTGGTCAACAACGCGGCGGTGATTCAAGGAGCAGGCCCTTGGAGCGGACTCGGTAAATGGCGAAAGCTTATGGACATCAATTTCTGGAGTGCGCTAACCCTACAGTCGCTTTTTGTGGAAACGATGTTTTCCCAGAGTGGCGCCGCCGCCATTGTCAATCTCGGTTCCAAGGAGGGTATCACTACGCCGCCAGGCAACGCGGCGTACTCAGTTTCTAAAGCGGCTATCAAGGTGTTGACTGAACAACTGGCTCATGAGCTGCGCGAGAAAGTAGGTGACCGAATTTCTGCTCATTTGTTGATCCCTGGGTACACCTTCACACCCATGAATTTTCCTGGAATGACCAACACTACTGAGAAGCCGGCGAGCCCTTGGACGCCCTCCCAGGTAGTGCAACGACTGTTCGACGGGATGGCGGCGGGGGACTTCTACATCTTCTGTGAGGATAACGAGTCTACTTGGGGGCTCGACCAGCGGCGGATGCAGTGGGCTGCCGACGACATGATTCAAAATCGGCCAGCGCTCTCGCGCTGGCATCAAGATTTTTCGGAAAAGTTCTCGGCCTACACCGCAGACGTAACCAAGTAATCCACTCTTGGTGTTGCGCCCTAGCGCGAATTCGCTCTTCGTTCCCACGAGGACTGATCACTAATCGACAACGAAAGAGGTGCCTGCCGTGTGGTTCACGATGCGCGGCAATATCAAATGACCAGCCAACTCTCCACTGACTCACTCGCTATTCCCTCTACGCCCAACCAAATCGATGCTCCTTACGGGGTGTGGGCGGCGATTCTGATGCTTGCGCTAGGTGGCCTATTTATCGGCACAGGCGAATTCGCATCAATGAGCCTGTTGCCTGGCCTGGCGTCAAGCACAGGTGTCTCTGTTCCCGTTGCCGGCGGTTACATCACGGCTTATGCCCTTGGAGTCGTAGTTGGCGCACCTCTGATCGCTATCTTGGCCGCTCGTTGGCACCGCAAGTCGTTGCTACTCGCACTCATGGCTATGTTCGTCATAGGGTATGGCGCCAGCGCTGTTGCCTGGAACCATGTCTCGCTGCTCATCGCACGCTGCCTGGCGGGGCTGCCGCACGGTGCCTATTACGGCGTGGCCTGCCTGGTTGCTGCCAGGCTCGTCGCAGAGAACCGTAAAGCCCAAGCCGCAGGTTACGTCATGGCGGGACTTGCTGCTGCAAACGTCATTGGCGTTCCTGCTGCCACATGGATAGGTCAGCTATTCGGTTGGCGAGGTGCTTTTGGGATGCTCGCAGTGGGAGGTGTACTGGCTGTGGCCCTGTTTTGGTTTTTCATTCCATCCGTCCCTCGTGATGACTCTGCGAGCCCGAAATCCGAATTGGATGGCCTAAGACGGCCGCAGCTTTGGATCACGCTTGCGGTAGCGTCAATTGGCTTCGGAGGAATGTTTGCCGTCTACAGCTACATCACTCCAACGCTCACCGAAGTGACGGGCTATAGCTCTGATCAGGTGCCAATGGTGCTGGCTGTCTGGGGAGTTGGAATGATCGTAGGCAACCTGGTAGGCGGATGGTTGGCCGACCGCGCTTTGGTGCCGGCAATTTTCTACATCATGATCTGGAACATGGTTTTTCTTGGTTTCTTTTCCCTGTTCACATCTTCGCCGGCAGGTACTGTGGTTGTGTTGTTCTTTGTCGGTTGCGGATTTGCTCTGGTGCCTGCGCTTCAAGTTAGGCTGATGAACGTCGCCGGCGAAGCCCAGACCTTGGCGGCTGCGCTTAACCACAGTGCATTCAACATCTCTAACGCTGTAGGTGCCACGCTTGGCGGATTGTCCATCGCGAGCGGATGGGGGTGGGCTTCCACCGGATGGGTTGGAGCTAGCCTGGCGCTATTGGGGATCATCTTCTTTGCCGTTTCCATCAAGGTTGAGAATCGTCAAAGCGCGGAGGGAGATGAGGTGTAACTCAAAGGTTGGATATGTGAACCTCATGCAAACGCATGATTTTTTGAAGTGGAGCGAATATTGATGAGTAATCCTCAACTCACGGTTCAGCTATGTGACGGCTGCACCATTCCTCAACTGGGCTTAGGTGTATGGCAAGCCAGTGATGCAGAGGCTGCATCTGCGGTGAAAATCGCGCTAGAAGAAGGCTATCGGCATATTGATACAGCAGCGATCTACGGGAACGAAGAGGGGGTTGGCCGGGGTATACGCGCATCTGGTGTATCTCGTGATCAGGTTTTTCTGACCACCAAGGTGTGGAACGATGCGCACGGATTCGACGCGGCCAAAAAAGCATTGGATGCAAGCCTGGCTCGACTCAACGTCGAATATGTGGATCTACTGCTGATCCATTGGCCTGTGCCTAGCAGAGACAAATTTGTTGAAACCTGGAGTGCGCTCATCGACTTGCAGCGTGCCGGCAAGGCAAAATCGATCGGCGTGTCGAATTTCAATAAGGATCACCTGCAAAAGCTGATAACGGAGAGTGGAGTGGTGCCGGTGCTCAACCAGATCGAGCTCCATCCATTCATGCAGCAGAAGGAAATCTGCAGCGTGCATCATGAACTGCAGGTTGCTACCCAAGCGTGGAGCCCGCTTGGCCAAGGTAGTGCGCTAACAAATCCAGTCGTGCTGGACATTGCTCGCAAGCATGACCGAACGGCTGCCCAAATCATCATCCGTTGGCATCTTGAGCTTGGGAATATTGTTATCCCTAAATCCATCACGCCTGCGCGAATCAAGGAGAACCTACACGTATTCGACTTCTCTCTGAATGCTTCGGATATGTCTGCCCTCGCCACGCTGGATAACCGCAAGCGACTAGGCCCGGATCCCAGCGCATTCGGCTAATTTGGTCAATGCCGAGCAGGGAGGTAGACCCTGCCCGGCCGGTCGGCTCAAGAAAAACCAGTTACTGCATGCGGCACATAGAGTTCTTCGAGACGCCGGATCTCCTCGGTAGAGAGGGCCAGATCAAGTGCGGCAATCGCATCATCTAGGTGGTGAGCTTTGGAGGCTCCCACAATGGGGGCTGACACTGTTGTCTTGCTTAGAACCCAGGCCAAGGCAACCTGAGCCATAGGCACTCCTTTTTCTTTGGCTATCTGCTCCACACGATCAATGATCCGCCCATCTTCAGCTTCGGTCGCATGGTAGAAAGACTGCCCAGAAACATCTGTCTGCGTGCGTGTTGTTTGCTGGCCCTTAGGACGTGTCAGCCTTCCGCGCGCCATCGGACTCCAAGGCATGAGTCCAACACCTTGATCCATGCACAGAGGGATCATCTCGCGCTCTTCTTCGCGATAGATCAGATTGAGATAATTCTGCATCGAGACAAAACGACTCCAGCCGTTTGTTACCGCCACCTGCTGCGCCTTTGCAAATTGCCAGGCATACATTGATGAGGCACCGATATAACGTGCTTTACCTGACTTAATCACGTCGTGAAGCGCTTCCATGGTTTCTTCAATGGGCGTGTGATAGTCCCAACGATGTATCTGGTACAGATCAACGTAGTCAGTGCCAAGTCGTGTCAGGCTCGCATCAATGCTCGCCATGATGGCTTTTCTAGAAAGCCCCTTTTCATTGGGCTTCGAGGAGCCCTCCCACATGTTGGCTGGGTAAAAGACCTTAGTGGCGATCACGGTTTCTTCTCGGCGGGTAAACTCTCTCAGCAGCTTACCTATGATCAGCTCAGAGGTTCCGGCGGAGTAGCTGTTCGCTGTATCGAAGAAGTTAATGCCTTGCTCGACCGCGTGTTTAACAATAGGACGACTGGCGTGCTCATCCAACGTCCATGGGTGTGTACCTGCATCAGGCTCACCAAACGTCATGCAACCAAGGCAAAGCGAGGATACGTCCAGTCCTGTCGAACCTAGCTTAACGAACTTCATGAGGCCTCCTACATTTCCGAGATCAGCAATGAATGCTCATCTCTACCCTGACAAGGTAACGTATCCAGGCGTCCGTGTTGTCCTCTCATCGTTGAGAAAATCTCAACCACGCGTTGATTGGAATGCAAGGCTCTTTCTGATACCTCCAAGGTCAGTTCATGAGTAGGCGAATTCGCCGTCATGAATCTGGAGAAATGATGTCTCAAGTAATCAAGCGCGTTGCAGTCACCGGAGGCCACGGCAAGGTTGGCAGAGTGTTAGTTCCGTACCTCAAAGAGCGGGGATATGAAGTATTCATTATCGACAAAGACGATCCACTTGATCCGGATGAGTTGATGATGAAAGCCGACCTGGAAGATTTTGGTCAAACGCTCGACGCGCTTTCATCCGTTGGTGAAGACGTTTATGCCCGCCCAGAACCGCAAGGGTTCGATGCAGTCGTGCACCTAGCGAGCATGCCGCATCCGCGCATGATTCCTGACAGCGATGAGTTCCGGCTGAACATGGTCGCGACCTATAACGTGTTCGAATCATGCCGTCGCCTGGGCGTCAAGAATATTATCTGGGCTGCCAGCGAGGTTGGGACAGGCGTTCCTTATGACAAGACCGACGCCCCCTACGTACCAGTGGACGAAGACTACCCCATGCGAGGTTACAACGTGTATTCGCTTACCAAGGTGCTGGGAGAGGAAATGGCAAGGCAGTTCTGCCTCAACGATCCGACCCTGCGAATCACCTGCCTGCGCCTGTCAAACGTAATGAACCCTGAGGAGTACGCGAAATTTGAAACCTGGCAGGATGACCCGACTGTCCGACTGTGGAATTTCTGGACGTACGTGGACAACAGGGATGTGGCGCAAGGCATCGAGTTAGCGTTGCACTATGACGTTCGCGGCAAGGACGAGTTCTTCATCACCAATGATGAGACGGTCATGCGTACTCCGAGCAGCGAGCTGCTTGATCGCCACTACCCGAATATCGAGCGTCGAAAGCAGATCACCGGAAACGAAGTTCTGCTCTCGAATGACAAAGCCAAGCGAGTGCTCGGGTTCAAACCTATGTACTCCTGGGTCAGCGAGGTTTCTAAACCATAATTTGTGGCTGACCGCTCCTCCCACTCAGGAGGAGCGGTCTGAATCCTGCAGCGAACCATGAGAGTCGATATGAGCAAGCTAGACGATATAGGTTTTCTTGGATTCGATGTCTTCGGCACGGTTGTGGACTGGCGCTCAGGTGTTGCCAGGGCAGCTGAGCCTTTCCTTCGCCGCCACCAAATAGACATCGACCCATTGGAGTTCGCTGATCAATGGCGCTCCCTTTACCAGCCTTCGATGGATCGTGTCAGGAGCGGCGAGCGTCCTTTTGTAACCCTGGACGTTCTCAACAGGGAGAATCTGGAAACCGTTCTCTCAAAGCATAGCGTCGATTACGGCAGGATTGCTGAAGCGGAGCTAGCCCAGCTTAACAAAGCATGGGAGCAGCTCGATCCGTGGCCTGACTCGGTAGCGGGCCTGGGCCGGCTCAAACGCAAGTACTCAATAGGGCCGCTTTCCAATGGGCATATTGCCGGAATGCTCAACTTATCCAGGTTCGCCCAGTTACCTTGGGACGTCATCGTCGGTGCGGAGGTCGCTCATTCGTACAAGCCACAGCCCCAGACTTATCTTAAATCGGCGCAGACAGTGGGTCTCCCACCAGAGCGGGTAGGGATGGTTGCAGCTCACAACTCGGATCTAGCTGCCGCTCGCGCTAGTGGATTGAAAACCATATTCGTGCGCCGCCCGACCGAACACGGCCCTGATCAAGCGTCGGATTTAACGGCCGAGCAAGACTGGGACGTCGTAGCTGAATCCATGACCGAAGCCGCAGACGCGCTGGGCTGCTGACTTAGCAGCTGGAGAATTATGATGAGTGAACAAAGACCGCTTGCTTTAGTAACGGGTGCATCCAGTGGGATTGGCTATGAGCTAGCAAGGCTTTTCGCGGCCGACGGCTACGATCTTGTGATTACTGCCACGGGCGCAAATGATGGACTGCAACGCACGGCTGAAGCCGTCGCAGCCACGGGGGCGGCAGTCACAATCATCAACGCTGATCTGACCCAACCTGAAGACGTTGATCATTTAGTTCGCGCTATCCATGCACTGGAGCGATCTCTCGACGCCGCTGCGTTGAACGCAGGCCTAGGGCTGGGCGGATTCTTCCTAGGCGGTACAGCCCTTGAAGATGAGATGAGACTGATTCAGCTCAACACCGCTTCCCAAGTCCATCTCACCAAGTTGTTGCTGCCGGACATGGTCGCGAGGGGCCAAGGACGCTTGCTATACACGGCCTCGATTTCTGGAACGATGCCCACGCCGTATGAGGCGGTTTATGGCGCTACGAAGGCATTTCTAATTTCTTTCGTGGAAGCAGTAAAGACTGAGGTCAAGGACAGCGGTGTCAGTTTTACACTGCTATTGCCAGGGGAGGTCGACACGAATTTCTGGCATCGAGCGGGCATGGACACTACGACATTGGGGCTCGGCCCAAAGGCCGCTCCGACGAAGGTCGCTCAGGAGGGTTATGAGGCTATGAAAGCCGGGAAAGATCGGGTGGTAGCGGGTAAGCCGGACAGTAAGCTCATTGGCAATGTGATCAACAAGATCCTCCCCGACTCCACGACAGCAAGTTTGCATGCGAAGGGCGCTCGGCCTTGTTCCGGCCTCAAAGATGCGGACGAGTGATTAGATTTTTTAGTACATGGAATGGCGGCCCAAGAAGGCCGCCATTTTGCTGTTACCAGTCCTGCTTAGTTGGGTGAATTACGATGTCGTTGATGGTGAGATTGGTGGGTTGGTCAAGCGCATAGGCGACTGCATCAGCCACCTGCTCAGGAGTGATCGCAATCTCGTTCAGCGCTTTCGCAGCCTCTCTGCCTTTGGCATCACTCACCTTGTCAGCCCAGCCAGTATCGATAACGCCTGGACTGATCATGGAAACTTGAACCCCGCTGTCCACGCCAACTTCTTTTCGCAGGCTCTCTGTGATGCCACGGATGAAAAACTTCGTTGCACTGTACACGCCGCTTGAACCACCGACGTGAAGGCCTGCGACCGATGACATGTTTAAAATCTTGCCATGACCTTGTTCCAGCATTTGGGGAAGCGCTGCCGCGATAGCGTAGAGATAGCCCTTGATGTTGGTGTCGATCATCTTTTCCCAGTCATCGACTACGACGTCTTTCCAGTCGGAAAAAAGCATCAACCCGGCGTTGTTGACGAGACTGTCGATACGACCATACTGCTTAATCGCAAACTCGACCAGGCCTACCAGGCTCGTTTTGTCGGTGACGTTTGTGACGTAGTAGGACGCCTCACCCCCCGCATTTCTGATTTCGGCAACCAAAGCCTTCAATTTTTCCTCATTGCGTGCGGCAAGAACCACTTTGCCGCCGAGGCTGGCCAATTTAATCGCAGAGGCCGCGCCAATACCTGATGACGCACCAGTGATGACGATGACAGTATTTTTCACATTCGACATTACTCGCACCTTTCCTATTTAGTAACGGTAAGGGCTCTGACTGTTCTTTCACCTGGATGACCTTGCGCTAAACCCAATGCTACGTTGAATGCAATTCACGGATCATGGCGTCGTCATGGCGTTCAGAGATTGGGTCACGCTAATTTCATTCGAGGAGACAGACATGACAGCTACACGCCCACTGGCACTGGTCACTGGAGGTTCATCAGGTATCGGCTTGGAGCTTGCCAAGCAATTCGCTCAGAACGGTTACGATCTGGTCATCTCTGGATCCAGTGACAAAGTTCACTCGTCGGCGGATGAGCTGAAAGCGCTCGGAGTTGAGTGTTTCCCTCATCAGGCCGACGCGGCTACCTACGAGGGCGTTCAGGGGCTGTGGGACTTTGTGGTTTCGTTGGGCCGACCGCTTGAAGCAGCGGCTTTGAACGTAGGTATCGGTCAAGGTGGGGCCTTCGTGGACAACGATCTTGAAGATGACTTCAAACTGATCGCTATCAACATCACAGGCACCGTGCATATGGCTAAGCGCGTGGTTAAACATATGGTCGATAACGGCCATGGACGTATCCTGATCACGTCGTCGATTTCAGCGACTCAACCGACTCCTTACGAAACCGTGTATGGCCCATCGAAGGCCTTTGGTTTTTCTTTCGCAGAGTCGCTCCGTGAAGAGCTTCGCGATACCGGAGTCACCGTCACAGCACTCTTGCCAGGGGCTACCGATAGCGATTTTCACAAAAATGCCGGTATGAGCAACAGCAAGATTGGCGAGTCAAAGAAGAACGATAAGACCGAGGTTGCTCGTCAAGGCTTTGAAGCACTTATGAATGACGTAGACCATGTCGTCGGTGGTGATGAAGCCACCAAGCGCAAAGCGATCGAAAATCGTACGACCCCTGAGGTGGTTAAAGCTCACAATCACGCCAAAAATGCGCGCCTCAACTGACATTGTTTTCGGCATGAGGCTCAGCTCTAAGCTGAGCTTCAGCTCGACTCGATAAACAGCACCTTCTTGCCCGGAGGTGGCTACTTGGCTAAAGAGGACACGATGGACAGTTCAGAAATGAATAGCATGCAGTGGGCGTCCGTGGACGTTGGCAACGGCGTGAGGCTTCGTTACGCGGTAGGGGGTACTGGCCCTAAAAATATACTGCTGATCCATGGTTACCCGGAGACGGCGATCGCTTGGCGTCGCATCGTAGGGCCACTTATGGAAAGCGGTTACAGAGTTATAGCCCCGGATTTCAGAGGTGCTGGCGGTTCGACTCGCCCAGCAGATGGATATGACAAGGCTCAGATGGCCCGCGACTGTTTTGCAGTGCTACAGGATGCCGAGATCAAGGCTCCCACTTTCGTAGTCGGTCACGATATCGGCATGATGGTTGCCTACGCATTCGCCCGGCAGTTCCCGGACTCCACCAAGGCGTTCGCGGTTTTAGACGCACCATTACCCGGTACCCAAGTGTTCGACCATGTTTTGCTTGATGATAAGCGCGTCTGGCATTTCCATTTCCACCAGGCTCCGGATATCCCAGAAGCTTTGACCGCTGGCAAGGAGGCTTTTTATCTTGAGCGGTTTTGGCACGATCTTGCGTACGATGCCGGCGCTATCGATCTGGCCGCGAAGCAGCGCTATCTAGAGAGCTTCAGCGGGCCGGGTGGCATGCGAGCTGGTTTTCAGCTGTATAGAGCTTTTGCTCAGGACGCGGCGTTTAACCGAACTCAGCTTGCGGAGCACGGCAAAACTGCCGTGCCCGTTCTTGCGGTTGCAGGAGAGTCGAGCGCCTTTGCGCCAGTCATGGAAAGGATGATGAAGGAGGTGGCGAAGAGTGTGAAATTCTTATGCCTTGCACAGGCGGGGCATTGGCTCGCAGAAGAAAACCCAGCGGGTCTGGTCGAGGCCTTGCTGAATTTTGACCGTGCTAACTAAATCATTACAAGGTCTTGATCTCACACCAAAGCATCGTAGATGGATGTGGTCTGTCCCGGGCTGAGTGGACACTGACTTAAGGTGGATAATGCCCACCGCAAGGAGTGTTCATGACCCAGACCAGACGACGTTTTCCAGAATCCTTCAAACGCGAAGCGGTCGACCAGGTGCTTGCCGGCATGACGCTTCGTCATGTCGCCGAGACGCTCGGCATCGCTGAAAGCCTGTTGGGCAAATGGAAGCGCCAGTCTGAGCAGCAAGGTGACGATGCATTTCCGGGCAATGGCAAGCAGCGGGGCGAGAGCGCGGAGCTAAGTCGCCTACGCCAGCAACTGGCTCAGGTCACCATGGAGCGCGATGTTTTAAAAAAGGCGCTCGCCATCTTCTCGCAGCCCACGAAGTGAAGTTCCGCGCCATTGAGGCGTTGGCCGGTCGCTATCCCGTAGCGCCAATGTGCCGGCTGCTGCAGGTATCGCGCAGCGGTTTCTATGCCTGGCAGCAGCGGCCTCCATCGGCGAGAGAGATGGCGAATCGGCGTCTGAGCAAGGAGATCCGCACCATCCACCACGAGGTGAATGGGATCTATGGCCATCGCCGAATCAAGGCCGAGTTGGCGGCCACGGGGCATGTGTGTGGTCGACACCGGGTTGCTCGACTGATGCGCGAAGCCGGTCTGCGCGTTCGCTCGCGCAAGCGTTGGCGGCTGGTTTCCAGCAGTCGCCATGCTCTGCCGGTTGCCCCGAACCACCTGGATCGCCAGTTCGTCTCGGATCAAGCTAATCGGCACTGGGTCTCGGACATGACCTACGTGCGGACGGCCCAAGGCTGGCTGTATCTGGCCGTCGTGCTCGATCTCTATTCACGCGCTGTCGTCGGTTGGGCGATGCACCATCGGATGCAGCAGGCTCTGGTGCATGCTGCTCTGGAGATGGCCGTTGCACGCCGACAGCCGAAAGAACAAGTGCTGCTGCACTCCGATCGTGGCAGCCAATACTGCGCCTACGACTACCAGGCCTTGCTTCGGCGACATCGAATCGTGCCCAGCCATTCACGTCCGGGGAACTGCTGGGACAACGCCGCGATGGAGAGCTTCTTTCGTTCGCTGAAGGCCGAGCGGGTGTATCTGACTCGCTATGCTAGCTACCAGGAGGCGAAAACCGACCTGTTCGACTACATCCGCTTTTACAATCACCGCCGCCGCCACTCGACGCTGGGCTATCTCAGTCCCATGGAGTTCGAGCGGCGAAATGCGAGCAGTAGCCATTGCTCAGGCGTCGCCGAGCTTGGTAGTACGCCCGATGTTACGACCTCTGCAGTTAAGAGGCGAGTGGCCAGCACAAGCCTCCCCAATTGCTGGCTGTCAGATGAGTGACTTTTCGCTCGACGACGCTGCTTACTGGATGCTAGATAGTTTGAGGGCTCGTGTATGCGAGATTCCGACGCCACCAGTACGGGGCGATCAAAAGAGGTAATTCAGTCAAGCCCTTTGCGCAGCAAATAACGCCCGCGTTTGGCGCTTCTACTTCGGGAGTAGAAAGTCAAAGGTAGCAGCGGGGCGGAGAGGGAATACGAGCAAGAACACATTATGTTTGGTGTCAAATGCCTCCCCCAAGCATTCATACAGCGTGCCATTGAGGTCTTTGATATACACCCTGGCGTCGATCACCATTCGCCGCCCATGCTTAGGAAGCAAGCGGCCAAGCGTATGACTGAGCGTGATGAAGCTATCATCCGGTCGACCAAATTTCTGTACGTAAGCAGGTGAGAGCTCAATCCGTCGTACCAAGGCGATCAGCTCATGGTCTTCATGGATCTGAATGGGTTCGAGCACAAAGAGTGCGCACGCCTGGTCATGAGTGCGAACGAACTCCCGACACGACGCGTAAATCGACGCACCGTACTGCTTGGCGAGAGCCATCGGAGTCTTGATCGCATTTGCCATGTCCAGGGCATGCTGTTTGTAGCTGTCCCCTTGGAACAAAGCGAATCGAGCGAAATTGTTCGCCTCACGCTCGAAGAGATCGGCGATCGAGGGGGCCAGTGTCTGCTCACAATCCTGAAAAAATTTGAACATCTGGCGGTGGCTCGGGAGCCGATGATGACCGGTTTCATGGAGCTTGAGGAAGGTCTGCTTAGATTCGGTGACAGTGGGATCGATGTGGATGAATTGCTCATCCGCGTCATATACACCTAGCACCTTCGACAAGGCTGATTTCAGGCGATGCCCGGCGGCGGCCGTCTTTTGGGCCACGTAGGCCAGAAAGGTTTCGACATCGTGGATGGCGATAGGGGCGACCCGCAGCTTGGCGGCATCAAGGATGTCGGGGACGGGGGTTGGGAACCGTCCCCATGCATTTGCTCATCGAGCAGTTTCTTGGCTTTGGCTTCTACAGCAAAAAGCTCATGTTCCTGCAGGCTACTGTCGTCCGGCTTGGCCATCCTTACGTCGACTCCTGATGAACTGCAAAAACTCCAAAAGCTCACCTTCCTCATCTTGAGTGAGGTTGTGCTCAGCAAATGTTGCAACTCGGCCGTGACGCTGCGAATCCTCCCGTTCGGCGGGGAGGTAGTTAGCGAGCTGCATGAGATATATGTAATCGATCCCATACAACTCAGCCAGTGTGTGGAGCACATTAGGGCTGGGCTGCGTAACCTTGCCGGTTTCTAGCTGGCTCAGGTAGGCATTGGATACTTCCTTGCCGCTCTGCTCCTCAACCTGCCTCAGGGATAGCTGCCTATCCCGGCGAATCGAAGCCAGGTACTGTGCAAGTGTTGGTTTCACATGTGCCTCTGTTGTTACTGATCTTCAGAAAATATCGGCAATCAGCCGCGATCTGACAACCTGCCAGTACGGTGATGTTTGATGCAGTGTAGCGCTCTGCTACTCAAGCACAAACCATTTTCTCGCGAGTGCTTGATATATCAAGCGTGCTTTGCTAGCCTAGCAAACGTAGCGGTTAACTGCCCCAGCGGGGCTAGGAGTTCCATCATGGCTTCTGGTTTTGCGTTAGACGTTGTGGATTTGGCGGCCGTAATCGCCAAAGGTGAACAGCCGCCCGAGCAGGGCCCTTATCGGATTTTGGTGGGCAATGAAGCGCTGTGCTTCACCTCGGTCGTGATCGATGACCCCATCGTGACCGGCGGCCAGATCCTCGAAAGCATCGAGGTTCGCCCTGCGCCGGGCATCATGGTCTTCCAAGTGCTTTCGACGGGGCGCCTGGAAGAGATCGATACCAACGAGCGGGTTGATCTGCGCCATGCTGGGGTGGAGCGCTTCCTGGTGTTCTTAGGCGATAGCTCGTACCGGATCGTGTTGAACGACCAAGTACTCACCTGGGGTGGTCGCCAGATCAACGGAGCAACTCTTAAGGCCCTGGCCGGTGCTCCCCAGGATCACGATGTTTGGGAAATTGTGCCTGGCGGGCGCGACATCCTGGTTGGCGACAAGGACTACATCGACCTGACCAAGCCCGGCGTTGAGCACTTCGTGGTTAAGCCTTTTGAGGCAACCATCATCATGAACGCCAAGCCTCGCGTGGTGCACACCCGCTTCCTGACCTATCAGCAACTGGTCGAGCTGGCGTTCCCTGGTAGCCAGCATCCTCCGCAGACGGTTTACACGATCGACTATGACCATGGCCCTCACGACCACCCGGAAGGTTCGGTAGTGGACGGTCAACAAATTCGTGTCAAAGAGGGGATGGAATTCTATGTCTCGGTCAGTGATAAGTCTTAACCCCACGCTCCTCGATCTCCGCAACCAGGGGTTTGAACTGGAAGTGCGCGAAGGGCATTTGGTCGTGCACTCCATCCCCTACCTCAACGCGCAAGGAGAGGTGAAGCTCGGTACATTCTGCTGCCCGCTTGATCTGGTTAGCCCTGAGGTGGTGGCTGCCCCAGCCACCCACGTCATTCACTTTATTGGTGAGTACCCCCACAAGCACAACGGCGAAAAGATTGCCGCAATCGAGTATCAAGCGGGGCCGCTCCCGTTGACGCAGACGCTGACGGCGAATTTTGCATTCTCGAACAAGCCACAAGGTACCAATGGGTTTACCAGCTTCTACGACAAGGTGTGGCACTACACCCGGATCCTCTGGAATGAGGCGCGGGCTGCTGCCGCCGACGTGACACCGTTGACGTACAAAGTGGTGGAGGCGGAATCGCCTGACTCCGCCTTCCAGTACGAGGACACGGCCTCAGCACGCTATGGCACCACTGCGCTGAATGGGATTTTCACCTCGCAGCGCATCGCCATTGTTGGCTTGGGCGGTACTGGTGCTTACGTACTGGACGCGGTGGCAAAGACGCCAGTGGCTGAGATTCACCTGTACGACTTGGACAAACTTCAGCAGCACAACGCCTTTCGTGCCCCGGGTGCAGTGAGCCGAGAAGCGTTGGATGCTCAGTACACGAAGGTGGACTATTTCGGGCAGCTGTACTCAGCCTTCCGTAAGCACATCGTGCCGCACTGCATAAACGTGACGGAGGTTAACGTTGATGAGCTGAGGGACTTCGACTACGTCTTCCTGTGTGTGGATAAAGGCGATGTGCGCAGGCTGATTTATGACCGTCTGGCCGACTCCAAGGTTGTGATCATCGATACAGGGATCGACGTGATTCGCACCGAAGATAACCAGTTGATTGGCACTGCCAGGGTTACGATGAGCCTTCCAGGCCAGCGTGATCATGTGTTTGAGCGGATCTCTATGGCTGATGGCAACCGCGAGGCTCTCTATAAGGCTGCTGTTCAGATCGCAGAGCTGAACGCGATCAACGCTCAGCTTGCTGTGCTCAGGTGGAAGCGGCACTGCGGGTTCTATTACGACAGCGCGCGCGAGCTGAATGCGACACTCACCACCGCCAGCAACAAGGTGGTCAATTCCGAGCAGTTGCCATGAAGCTACGGAACGCATTTGTCGAGTTCATTCCGGACGAGCTCGAAGCCGGGGTGCTGTACGTTTCCATGAAGTACCGCACCACCACTCATTTGTGTCCCTGCGGGTGTGGCAACGAAGTACCGTTGCCCATTTCCAAGACTCAGTGGAAGCTCACATACAACGGAGAGGTGTCGCTGGATCCTTCAGTAGGCAATTGGAGCTTCCCTTGCCGCTCCCATTACTTCATCCGCAACGGATCGGTGCTCTGGGCTGGAGATATGTCCGACGCTGCGATCAAAAGGGGAAAGGTGCATGCTGATGAACAGCGAAAGAGCTACTACGAGGATCGCTCTGGTTCTGTATCTGTTCAGCCTGAACCTATCGAACAAATTGCGCCCGAGGTAGAAGGAATCTGGTTGCGTCTCAAACGCTGGTTCAATGGCATAAATCACTAGTGACGGCTAGGTGAGCGCTAGCCGTGATCCTTGAGAGCTTGAGCGTTTAGGCGCTGCACGAATCAGCTTCAGCATGTTCAGATGAAATGAAGGTTTTCCAGTACTTGTCGAGTCGGTGATCGGCTGCGTGGGCAGCTGCTCGGACACGTGGGTTCCCATCATTTTTCAGAAGATTGCAAAGCATTACCAGGCGCCACGCGAGGTGACGTTTGTCTTCCTGCAGCGCGTGGGTCACCAATAGTTCGAACTCGTCGGGACGATGTGATGCACAGATGAACAATGCCTGCATGAGTGGCTCGACGATGCCGCTATTGCCGCAGAGCACGGAGCCCACGCCGGGGATGTCGTGCTTGTGCAGGCCAAGCATGTCTCTGAGGTTGTAAGGGGCCGGCTTGAAAATCAGATCTTCACAATTGCCTAGAGCAGCGAAGATCAGGAGATTGACGGATGTGCCTCCATCCCCTCTGTCCATGAGTTTCATCGCCAGGTGGCTCAGAATCAGCCAAGGCTGAGTATCCCCAGGAACGCGCCCGCCCATCCCTTCACCGAGTTTGATGCGCGCCCCTTTGATATCCTTCGCAAGCACTTCGAGCACGGCTCCCTCCGCCAGGAAGGTTGGCTCAGGCTCGCAGCCTATTAGAGAGTCAACGATCTGGTATAGGTGTGCACCGTTCTCGATTCGCGAGATGGCAGCTGCTGCGCAGATATCTCCATCAGGCACAAAATGTGACTGCTGCAGTATGCGGTGCAGGGTGGAATCTACACCAGCTTCATCAACTTGCTTATTAAGATCCGCCGTCCACTGGAGGGAGATGTAATGTGCCAGCTGTTCAGGAAAACGAATGACCAACCTTGGGCCCATCGTTCGTGTGTCAATCCAATGGATCATACCGCTTGCGCGTAGGCGCTCGATTCGTGAATCCCCCAGTGATTGCTCCATCACATCGGGATCGATCGAAGGTACACCATAGGTTTCGATGATCCTCTGGAGGTCTCGTCCGTTATCCGCCACATCGGCCAGATAGGCTGCAGCGAGCTTAGAGAGATCATGTTTCAATTGCGGATCCGCTCCGATGAGGTTGCTCGCCCATTCCAGCATCCGGAGACCGGGAATTGGTGGGATTACGAGTCGGGTTTCAAACTTTGAGCCGTTAGGCCCTGACTTCCTTTCCGGCGCGTGGTTGGGCAGTAGAGTTGCAATGAGACGGAGCAGGCGTGGGCGGCGCAGTTCCGGAATCAGCTCCGCCCCACGTATGAAATGAGCCTGCTTGAGGTTGATAAAAATCTGACAGGCCTCTCTGAATTCTTCGTTTGACAGATCCATGAGCTCGACCGGTTTAGCCAGGCGACCGAGCTTCGTTTCTTCGATGCGGCCAGCCAATGTACGAAGTGCGTCGAATGTACTGCTGTCAGTTCCGAGAACGAGTTGTAGGTGCTTCAACTCTGCAAGGTGTAGCAGCTCCTCAAGCTCACCGGCCGGGATGCCGTCCACCACGAGGATGAGTCCAGCCAGGGGCTGTCCAGTTAACAGCCATTGCCTGACGTCATCCCGGGACACCCCGATAGAAAGCTCCCGGGTCAGACGGGACGAAAGAAACTGGAGAACATCCCCCGAGCTTCGGCGGTCGAGGTAGAGGACAGGGCCTTTCTGGAGTTTCTCAACCAACTGGATCAATGTGCCAGTGATGCCAGATAGCGGAGCGCCATGCAAGATGACAACTTCCGCTCCCTTTTCCACGTGTTCGCAGACTTGGCCGACAGCTTCTCGTGGGATATGGAAGCCTTCGGCAATCGCTCGGTGCAATTCGGAGACGGTGCCCGTTCGACTGCTAATTTCCTCGGCATTCCATTTTTTGACAATGGCTGCCCAGACTCTGGAATCGCGCCCCAGCAGAGTACGTATTGCGCTCTCGGTCGAGCTGCTAGCCAACTTCGATGCCGCCGACAGAATCTCCGCCAAACCTGCAGCATCAGCTTTGTCGTTTGAGACGAGTGTTCCATCGTAGGTCAGCACAAGCCGGGTCGACGCTTGATTGCCGTTCGTGACCAGTACAAGTGGCACCATGGGCTGGTGGATCCGAGCGTAGGAGAGCCCTTGGTCGACGTCTTCATCAGTGATATCCACAGACGGAGCTTTGAGCTCAGCGAGCAACAGCGGTTTATCATCGAGAAACACGACAACGTCCGACCGCCCCCTGAAGAAATCTTTAGTTTTTCCGCTACCATCGATTGCGATCTGATGGTGACCAAGCTGCAATTTCAAATAGCGCTCGGCACGGATGTTAGCCGGCAGCAGGGGAAGGGCTTCACGCAAGCGTGCGATGATCGCAGCCTGGAAGTCAGCTTCGTTTACCGATGGGCTCGCCCCGGAATGGCTGGCAGGTTGCGCCTTCGTCTTAGGAGCGCGTTTCTTTTTCGAGGCGGCCATATCGTCCTTGGAATGAGATCTGAGGGGCGCATAGCGTACCCCATACGGTCTAAGTGGTGATCATCTGAAGAACTACAGCTCCTAGCCGACCTCGCCTAATTTCGGAGCGAAGCGCATCAGGGGGATAAGCGCCAAGGCTGCGAATCCGAACAACATATACGTTGCCGCCGACAGGCCTACGAGATTCCCTAATGTACCTCCTAGCAGGACGCCGGCCATCGAGGAGAGGTACGTCACTGCAGCGTACTTTGAGGACAAAGCAGCTTGTTCGGCCGGAGTCGCATGTCTGACACACGCCAGCAGGCACAGTCGATAGGCCATCCCGAACCCTAACCCGATCATGTCGCTGCTGGCAGAAAAGGGTATTCGCGCCATGGCCCAAGGGCTTCGCGCGCTCAAGCATGACTCCGCCAGCACCGAGGCTCGCAACGCTTGCCTGTACGGCGCCTGGTTGTGCGGCACAGTGCTCGGAAACGTGGCATGGCGCTTCACCACAAGCTCTGCCACACCTTGGGCGTTACGTTCAATCTGCCACACGCCGAGACACATACCATCGTGCTGCCGGATGCCATTGCCTACAACGAAGACCATGCCAAGGCCCAGACCGCCCGTATCAGCTTTGCCCTGGGCGTTGAAGGCACTGTACCAGGCGCCGCGCTGGCGCTGTATGACCTGGCCGTAGAACTCGGTGCGCCGACGGCATTGGAATCGCTGGGAGTGGGCGAGGGCGACATGCAGCGGGCGGCAGATATTGCCCTCCAAAACCCGTACTGGAATCCCGCGCCGATCGAGCATGACGCAATCCTCAAGCTGCTGTCGAACGCACTGCAAGGCAACAGGCCTGCCTAAACACGTTGCTCGCCATCACTGCCAATTCGGTAATGTGCGGGTACTTGGCAGATGTGATGTAGCACCTTTGGTGCCGTTAGCTTCCTCCGCTTTCGGCATCTTTTTTGCCCCTGATTAGTCTGATGATCGCGACACCTATCGGGTGTGTCACGCAGGCTAACAGCGCTGATTCCGCACCAGCTGTCAGCGTCCAGAAAAATCCCTTCAGACTGCGTCATCTGATGTCGGACTAGGCCAAGGTCGGTCTATGACTCTGCGCTGTCTACCGCTACTCTGTGCACCTCAAATTCAGGGCGCGACCATGGCAGATCGAAAGTACATTCCACAGGAAACCAAGCTCCGGCTTTTCTCAGAGGCCGCAGGTCATTGCCAGCACCCGGACTGCCTACAACCCCTATTCCCCGCTGAAATGGGGGGTGACAAGCACATCGCGGAGATGGCCCACGTGATCCCCCATGGTGAAAAAGGGCCACGTCACGAGGAGCGCCCTGATGGCGAATTCGAAGCTGACTCCTTCGAGAACCTCCTGCTCCTGTGCCCGACCTGCCATACGAAGATCGACAAGAACTCCCCGTCGTACAATCGAGTCACGCTGTTGATGTGGAAGAGCAACCACCTAGCGGCACTGGCCCATAAGCAAGGCGTACACGCCTACGAGGAGCGCTCGCAGGTTAGGAACGCCATAACCGCTGCCATGGCGGAGAACAAGGCGATCTGGAAAAGGCTAGCGCCTTGCGAAGGTACAGATTTTGAGTACGACCCTGAGTCAGAGTCCGCGAAAACCTGGTCGGACAGGATGCGTAACGTCATCCTGCCCAATCACCTTCGTATCCAACGCATCATTACGGCGAACCAGCAGCACATGAACGAGGCCGAACATGAGGCCTTTGCCCAGTACCAGGAGCATGTCCGAGGGCTGATCGAACGTCACGTCTGTGGTGTCTCCGGCCGTGCTATTCGCTATCCAGTACAGCTAGACGGAATCTTTGCATGAAGTGGCAGGTGAAATATGCGTTGGAGAATGCCCGGCGTGAAAGCGGAGTCATCTCGGTAGAGCACGCTGGGGGCGACGCTATTCGCATCTCGGTTCATGAGCAGCCTGACGTTTTGGCTGTCATCAGTGACGCCTACAAAATGGACGCCGAGTTGGCTGCTCGATACTACGAGCAATGGCCAGAGATGGATTTCCTCTGCGGCTATCGCAAAGAGTGCTTATGGGATGGTAGTGCGATCGCCTTCCTAGAAGACAAGACCGTAGGATGGGGAAACTACGGATCACTTGGGTCAGCAATTCCAAAAGGCTCGGCGAGGATGGCGTCCCACAAAAACTACATGTTTCCTTACCGCCTGATTCTGCAGCAAGGTTACGTTTCAAACGTCCGCCGTGAGTTCGATCGTGTATTCTCTCTGACCCTTTCGCGTGGCCGCTCACTCAGGGTAGGCATGATCTGGGAATATGAGCCGACAGCTGATGCTGTTCGCAGCCTCTGGGACAGTTGTGGTGCTGTGGACGTTGCGTGGAACACCAACCCCAATGGATCGCCCGCCCCGAGCGCCATTGAGGCAGGGCGGCAGCTGGGATGTAAGGTACTGAAATGGGACGAGCTGAGACCTATCTTGCTGAAGGGCTGATGACAGCAGCGGAGGTGGCAGGCTTTCTCCTCGAAACCTGCCCGACACTGCGGTACTACAAGGCCTTCATGTTTGGCTCATCGCTCCACGGCATCGGCAGCGATTACGACGTCTTGGTAGTGGGCCCTTCTGGCGCGCCATTGGTTCGACTGAAGAGCGAATTAAGAGCCGCTGGCGCTGAGCTCCCGCTCGACATCTTGTACATGGTGCCGGAGGAGGCTGAGGACACAGCGTTCGTCGCTAGGAAAGGGTGTATTCCACTCTCACTGCTGGCTCGCTCACTGTGCGAAATTCAGAAGCGAATTTGAGGCTCCTGTGGCCCTCGCTTGACAGGGTCGGCAGCTCTGGATCTTTGAGAGCCGCCAGAATGCCTTGGAAAGGCCCGGATGGGAAAATTCGGATACCGACTCGCTCAGACCCAATCGCTTCCACCGCTGCGTCGACAACCTCCTGGGCAAAGCGAGCTCGATTTTCCAAGCGGCCACCTTATTCGTCAGTGCGTTTGTTCGACGCGGAGGACAGGAACTGGTGAAGCAGGTAGCCGTGGGCACCATGCAGTTCGCAATACTCGCCGGCTGTCTTTGACACCTGCGGGCCATGAGCTCTACGGGAAGTGCAGGTTCCTGCTGGGTGAGTTCCGCGATGCCGAAGCCGCCGTCCACGCAGCGACGACCGAGGCAAGCGGAACGCTTACCATCACCTCGACTATCTCTTGTGCAAAGCTACACATCGTCCCGATCCTGAGCGAGTTTCGGAAGCGCCATCCCAAGCTCAAGGTGAAGATCATTGGTGCGAACCGTTATTACGCATCATGGATACCGAAATCGACCTGGCGATCCGCACTAGGGAATTCGAGCCTGACTCCAATATCACCACTCGCAAGCTAGCTGAGACCAAGCGCGTACTGGCGGCCTCTCGGGCCTACCTGGCGGAGCGGGGGCGACCTCGTACAGTCGAGGATTTGCTCAATCAAGATTTGCAGATCTATAGTCATGCCAACCAGCCCCGCGTGATTCAATTCACCAAAGGCAAGGAATCCAAGGTAATCGAGATCGATGCTGTCCTCGAATGCAATGATGGCCAGATCATCCGGGTGCACCAAGGCTCACGCGGGCATTTTGATCCAACCGCTGTACATCATCTACAACGAGATCGTCTCAGGCGAACTCATTCCAGTTCTGACCGAATGGGAGCTGCCCAAGCTCATCATCAACATCGCGTTCCATGAGCGAACCTACATACCGGCAAAAACCCGACTGTTCATCGACTTCCTCGTGGAAAAATTTAAGCCCAACAACTTCGAGCGTCTTTGGAACGAGGTCTGATCCAGGGAAGGCTCGCAGCCCCATTATCAAGCCTCCTGGAACCTCGAACGAATCATGCAGCCCGAAACCTTCCTCCGTTATATAGACATGCCGAAATTGGCCGAGACCGTGCGAGCAGTTTGCGCCCGCCTGGATGTAAAAATCCGCCCCCAAACGGATTTTGCGAAGGCCTTGAAGCTTGCCTCTGAAGCCGAATGTATCGCGTCAACCGGGCCCTCAATTGAGCTTGGTCGTGCGCAGCGAGTGTTGTTGGCCATCGAGGCTTGCCAGCACGAACCTGAGCTTCGGGAGCCGTTGCGACGCATCGCCAGTAACCCGCTAGACCCTGCTTCGCTGATGCACTCTCCCGGGAAGGATGCAGTGTTCGAGCTTGAGATGCTCCAGTATGTGCGCCACCGCCAGCTGGTAGGGCGTCTAGGGGAGCCAGATGTCGTAGTTAGCGCGCCTTTCGGTGACTATTACGTCGCGTGCAAAACCATCAACTCCATCAAAAATTTTGAGGGCCAAATACGCGCGGGTTGTGATCAGGTCGTCGAAAGGGGGCATGGGTGCATTGCATTCAATCTTGAGCCGCATCTCCTGATCCCTCAGCCTATTCAAGTTCAGTCTGAGGCCCGGCTCAGGCAGATGATCCACCCATGTTTGGAGAGCCTCTACAAAGAACACCAGCGCTTTGTAGATGCTCGACTCAAGGACGGGCGGCTGGATGGCGTTCTGTTCCAGATATCCTGCTTTGCGGAAATCGCCGACAGCCATTCGGACATGGATGTGTTTACGCACACCGTCTTTTACTGCCGCTCGCACATGCAAGAGCGCGCGGCTATTGACCGATTCGAGGGTTTCCGCCAATCCATGCAAGGCCCAATGAGACATGTTTGGCCCTAAACGTTAAACCTTGCCTTCCAGAACTGGAAAACTGAGGTCGTGCCCCTAGAGAGCATCTCGGCATGTAGGAGCATGGGGCTGGGGGCGAAAGCCCCCTTGGCTTCAGGGCTCATGATCACCCTTTGACCTGATGCATTTCTTATCAACGAAGGTCAGAAATTCCGCCCAGATGGCTAAATCACATGGTCGGGCATTCCGCCTAGGACACAGTGTTTTTCCACCTAGCGAAAAACAGATAACCGATAATGTGCGTTGACCCGTGAACGCGAGTTTCTTTAGCTGAAATCATGTTCTCGAGCTACAAGCGCCAAGGCTCCCAACGCTCTGATGTCGTTGAGCTAGAGCGCAACAGCCGACAGGCAACTACCTCAATAAATAATGCCAAGATGAGGAAAATCATGACTGCTATCCAGCCAACCAAGCCAGAGGCACTGCTAGGTTTCGACAACCTGCTGATCACTCCTCATCTGGCGGGATGGTCTCCAGAAGCTACTGCCGCACAGCTGGAAGTGTTCATGGCCAACGTAACCGGCCACTTTTCAGGCAGCGGCGCCGTAGTACCTGTCTGAACGGGCTCAAACTCTTTCAGGGTGGGATGTGCTTCTGGTTTTCGGCAGCAATCCTACCGGCCAATCTGCAGCTCAGATCCACGTTTCCCCACCGCCAGTCCCGCAAAGGAAGCGCTCGCGTCGATGTAGCGCAGCGCCGACTGCATATCCTTCCACCCCACGTAGGTCATCAGCGCTTTGATGTCCCACCCATTCGCCGTCGCCCATGTTGCGAAGCCTCTCCGAAGGGAATGGCTGCTGTACATGGCAGCAGGTAAACCCGCCTGTGCAAGGATCCTGCGCAACATCGGAATCAGGCTATGAGGATTGATTCCCTCGGTTGAAAGATTGCCCCAGCGATCGATCCCCCTGAACACCGGCCCACTGGCCAGGCCAGCAATGGTGATCCAATTGATGTATGCCTCCACAGGGCAGAGCATCTTGAGCGCCGGCGTGTGATAGGTCGCACCCTGATGCTCGCGATCGCTCTTGGTGTACGGAAGAAAGAATGAAATGCCTTCCCCAGACACCGCGTGGGTGTGCTCGATCTCTAGACGAGCGAGCTCGTCACCTCGGAAGCCACGCCAGAACCCGATCAAGACCAGGGCGATTGATCTCCTTTGCCGAACCTCACACTTGTGATCGCCTCGATGGTGAGCGCCATTTGCTTCGGTATCTAGCCAGCCCACAACTTGCTGCAGCTGGCTCAACTGAAGAGGGGCAGCTTGCTTTGTCTTGGCTGGATGGACAGCTCGAATACCTTTGAGCACCCGTCGGACGTCTGGCGTCTTCGTTGGATCTGGAAAGCCTTGAGTGATGTGCCATTGGGATAGCGCCGCGAGCCGCTGCTTGAGTGTATTGATCGAGTGATGCCCGGCATAGTTGGCCAGGTAGCGGACGATGCCGTCACCCGTGGTAGGCAGGTAGCCACCCCAGTCCATCTCGAAATGCTCAATGGCTGCTCGGTAGCTTTTCCGAGTGTTCTCCCGGGCTCCAGCCTTCAGGTACAGATCGGCTTTGCCCATGTGATGGCCTCCAGATCGAGGGAACTTGGCATTCGTACTGCCTGGGTGTACTAAAAACCGATTCTACCGAACTGAGAAGCCATAACTCTGCATTACTTCATACCAGTTGTCGGCTTCTTAGTTGCACTTTCAAGCATTTTCGTATCATGTAATTACATGACATGTGATATGACACGAAATAGTACGGAGGGCGTATGGCCCGTGGCGGCGTTAACCTGGCAGTGGTGCAGAAAGCGCGGAACAGCCTGCTGATGCGTGGTGTGTACCCCAGCATTGATGCGGTGCGGGTCGAGATTGGAAATACAGGCTCCAAGACCACGATTGCTCGTTACCTGAAACAGCTGGAAACGCCCGGGCCAGACGCAACCACGCGTGATCGCATGAGCGGTGCACTGCGCGGGGTGGTCGAGAACTTGTTGGATCAGGTGCAGGAGGAGGGTAATCAGGTCTTTCTTGAGGCACGGGCAGAGTTCGAGCATGAGCGCAAACAGTTGGCCGCCCGCACAGAAACCCTTGAGAACGAGCTGGCAGAACTTCAGCGCTGTCATGAGGCGCAGGCGTCCGCACTGGCGATCCAAGCCCACTCATGCTTCGCTACAAGCTGAACTTACACGCAACGCCGGCCTATCCCAGCAATGCGCAGACCTCAAGGTTCGCCTAGGCGAGCGGGACGCCCAGATCCAATCCCTCGAAGAAAAACTGCTTCATAACCGCAACGCTCTGGAGCATTACCGTGAGTCGGTGAAGGAGCAGCGCGATCAGGAGCTGCGTCGCCACGAGGCACAGCTTCACCAACTGCAGGTTGAACAGCGCAAGCTGCAGGAGACAGTTTCGGTCAAGCAGGACGAGTCAACTCGGCTCAATCGAGATAACGAGCGCCTGCTGGGTGAGGCCAGGCAGCATGCCAGGAAGTCCGCCGACCTGACGGACACTGTCCAACGCATGACCTCAGATGCTCAGGTTACCCAGGTGGCGCTGGCGCGAGCGGAAGGTGCTCAGGAAGCGCTCAAGGAACAACTGCTTGATCAGAAGCAGGACACTGAAGCATTGCGCCAAGCCCTGATGGCAAGCACCACCACTGTCACTGCGCTGCAGCAACAGATAGGGGCAGTGGAAGCCGAGAATGCCACTCTCCGGCAAGCACTAGAGCAGGCAGTGGATGCATCAGAGTCAACAGATCATTCGAGCGAGACGGGCGGGTGAGGGTGGTCACCCAGGGCCCACCCAGTGACTTTGCGAATTTCTAGCACACCCCTTGGGCAGTCGCAGCCTCGTCGTCAGCCATCAGGGCCTCGGCCAGCGCCTCGAGCGCATCGGCCAAGCGTGCGTTCTCCCTGGCATCGCCACTTGCCGGCACGAACTCCTTGCAGTGGCGAAGCAGTGCTTCCCTGTCATTGTGGTTAAGGTCAAACGAGATGTGCATGCACGAACTCCTACGTGTTGAATCAAAGGAGCGGTTTACCCGAAAATTGCCGGCGTATGTAGCGCGTCTGGAAGAACAAAGAATGGATGATGACCTGGAGGCCGAGGTTTGGCGCGCTGCCGCAGATTTTCACGGCCCGGCGCTTGAGCTGATTTTGCGTGAGGTGCTTAGCTGAGGTATCCCACCCAGATCATCATCGGTACAAATCATCCTCGCAGGCCAAGCCTGGATGCTGAGATTGCCCGGGCTATACCGTAATGCCACTATCACAGGATCAGTTTGCGTGAACCTGCAGGCCAGATACGCCCGGCAGTCACGTCATTTTCGTTGGTAACCGGCCACTAGAAGGGATTCGCATGTATCTACGGCAATTGGATGTCACTGGATTCAAATGCTTTGGTGAGCCGTTCACCATCGAATTTCGAGACGGGCTGAACGTGCTCGTGGGAGAGAATGGGGCCGGCAAGACTGGCGTGGTCAGTGCAGTGCGCCAGCTCTTCAACGACTCGGAGTCAGGCAAGCGAATCATTAGTGAGCGCGATTTCTACCGGGGTTTTGAGCCGGGCGCGGTCGCTGCTGAAAGCATCCAGATTCAGGCGACGTTTTCAGGTCTGGATGATCAGGACGCCATTGCGTTCGAATCCTGGTGTGGAAATCACGACGAGGCCAAGCTGACTTTTGAGGCCCGCAATCAAGAGTCTCGCGGGCGCTTCAGGCACCACACCTACGCGGGGCACGAGCATGCCAAACCGTTCGAGTCCGAGACGCTGGACTACATCCATTGTATTTACCTACCTCCGCTGCGCGATGCCGAGAACAAGTTGCGCGAAGGTCGCCAGTCCCGCCTTGCCCGGCTCATGAAGGCCCTCTGCCGCAAAGAGCTCGCTGAGGCCAGGAAGGCACAGACTCTTCACCCGCTGGAAGAGCATGTCGGAAACTTCAATCGTGAGCTTTCACAGAGCGACGAATTTGCGATCAAACAAGCCAATCAGCGAATCGGAGACAACCTGAAGGCAGCGCTGGGGCTCAATCTCTCTCAGGGCACCATGATTCAGTTCTCAGAAGTCAGCTTCTCCCGGATCGTGGAGGGCTTGCGGCTTCTGTACTTCCCTAACCTCAGCGAGGCTGACACGACCCAGTTCCGATCGCTGGAGGAGAACAGCCTTGGCTACAACAACCTCCTGTACATCGCGTCGATCCTGGCTGAACTGATCCTGGAGGAAGAAGAGGATCGAGGCGAAGAGACCTATCTGCGGCTCCTGTTGATCGAGGAGCCAGAGGCGCATCTTCATCCTCAGCTTCAACTGCGCCTGCTGCGGCATTTGAAAACGGTGGCTGAAGAACGTGGCATCCAGGTCATCATCACCACGCACTCAACGGTCATCTCTGCCGCTGTCTCCCTGGATCACCTCATCCACATTTCAAATGACGCAAGGCCAGTAGCAATACCGCTCAGCGCGTGCGGCCTTCCTGAGCACAGCCGCCGCTTTGTGGATCGCTGGTTGGACGTCACAAAATCCAACCTCCTTTTCTCCAAAGGGGCACTGCTCGTAGAAGGAATCGCTGAGGCGATGGTGCTGCCAGAGCTGGCGCGTATTGTCCTGCGCCCCTACGGAGAGGGGAAGAACTGCCTGGACGACTACGGCGTCTCGGTGATCAATCTTGGTGGCATCTACTTCAATCATTTCATGCAGCTGTTTTGCGATGTCACGGGCGGCCAGCCAGGCGAGAATGTCCCAATCAGGTGTGCAGGGCTTACCGACAATGACCCACCGAAATCTATCAGGTCGGTTGCAGGCGATGACGGTAAAGAAATCCCCGTTCCGTTTCTTCCCCATGATGATGACCTCCTTGTAGGCGACAATCCGGCCTTGGCATTGATAGGGCCGATCAGCCAGTCGCAGTTCGGCAGGTTGTTCGTAGGTAAGTACAAGACCCTCGAGTACGACATCGCGATGGAGGGTAACAACCTCAGATTGATGTCGACGGCTGCGGCCACTCTCTGGCCTGTGCAAGGCGGGGAAGTGGTGAGAGAGCTGACAAGGCGGGCTGGACTGGACTACTCGACCATGAGTTCAGGGGAGAGGGCGCCGTACGCGAATGACATGCTTGATCGAATCGAAACCAAAGAAATTGGCAAAGGGTTCTATGCGCAGGCATTCGCGGACGCGCTGGCTAACGTGAGGGATGACTTTATCGTGCCGGAATACATCCGCTTAGCCGTCCTCTGGGCTTGTGGGATCGAGGAACAAGCCGAATGACCCGGGTCAGGCCTGAAGGCTCGAGGCCGAAGGATGCCAGGCGATGAACTTCACCAAGGAGCAGTTGGAATACATCGCAGCGCCGCTTGATCAGCACAGCTACCTGAAAGCATGCCCAGGTAGTGGCAAGACCGAGGTGGTGGCTGCAATGGTCTCGCAAACCATCCAGGTGTGGTCACGTTCGCCTTCGGGTATCGCTGTTCTCACGTTTTCTAACAGTGCGACCGACGAGCTCCGGAGTAGGGTGCACAAGTACTTGGGCGGGCCTATCGGCTTACCCCACAGTATCTCTACCTTCGACAGCTTTGTTCTCACTAGGTTGGTGGCCAGCATCGCCAGCGAGCTGACGGGCTATCCAGGCAAGGATGGCGATTTCCGTATCCGTATCCTTGAGAAGGAAGCGAATATCTTCCAGACCCAGCAACGGATTTGTGGTCGCCGCATCTCAGCCTGTCGGTACAACTATGACTTGGAGGCGGGGCGCTTCAAGTTTTCGACCGGCGATCGAGCGCTCGATCATCAGCTCAACGCCGTGGAGGTTACTGACAATATGCATCGGGATCTCGTAGCCACGAAGAGGCGGTTCTGGCTCGGTGGTTACGCTACCCATGGTGACATCGATATGCTGGCGCTTATGGCCTTCAAAGATCACCAGTTTGACCGCTACTTCTCCCGAGTTGCCCGTCGGTTTCCCGTTGTGATCGTGGA
This sequence comes from Pseudomonas syringae group sp. 26L6, assembly GCF_032587815.1. NCBI lineage: Bacteria > Pseudomonadati > Pseudomonadota > Gammaproteobacteria > Pseudomonadales > Pseudomonadaceae > Pseudomonas > Pseudomonas syringae group sp. 26L6. Next base: position 132,768 of record NZ_JAWHPJ010000012.1, on the reverse strand, counting down.
TGAGTGCCAGGATCTCTCCGCTGAACAACTGCAAATCGTGAGCAAACTCAGCGGCTTTGGGATCAAGTTTCACTTCGTCGGTGACCTGAACCAGTCGATTTATGGGTTCCGCAAATCGAACCCGGCCAACGTCAACAAGCTCATGGGCGTACTGCAGTTCAAGCAGTACGAACTGACCACCAATTGGCGCAGCGGCCAGGCCATAGTCGATCTCTGCAGCAACATCGTCGGTACCGGGAAGGTTTCGGGGAATCCTGAAATCGCATCCATCCAGCCCAAAATTCTCGAGTACGAAAGTTGTCCATCCGAGCTGCTGCCTACGATCCGAAACCTGACAGCTGCATACAATGAGGTGGTACTGGTTGCCCGAGGGCATGCAACCCTTCAGCGCCTGCGCAACGGGAAGACCTTTGAAGGCATTGAGCTGCTTGCAGTCGCCTGCATTGGCGCCAGCTCAGGGAGCCTGAGCGATCTCAAAGTGAGTCTCAGGACATTCGCCCAGTGGCTTGCAGGGAAGCTAAAGCTGGAGGTCACTAAGACGGGGCCCTATTGCCCAACCTCAATGGAGTCGAAACTGGCCTGGCGTAAATTCATCCACCAAAGCCTGAGGTTCATGGTTGCCAGCGGCGCCGGCAATTCCGATCAAAACTGGTCAGCGTGGGTACGCTGCGCAAAACTCGCACTGCGACAACTCCCTGACCAGGCGTTCGTGCCCGATGAAATTCTTAATGAATTGCAGGAATTGAGAGGACTCAACCTCGTCACCAAGCGTGGTCAAGGTGATAAGCCAGTGTCGATCCGTCTCTCGAGTCAGGATATCCAGGATGGCGAATCGGAGACATTGCGTTACGAGACGATTCACCAAGTCAAAGGTGAGACTCACGATGTCACTGTGGTTGTGTCCTCACGTAAACGCGGCAAAGGTGAATCACACTGGGCCGACTGGCTACAGAACCGTGAGTCTGAGGCCGCCCGTTTTGCCTACGTCGCGAGCTCAAGACCTCGGCACATGCTCATTTGGGCAGTCAAAACGCTGAAACCTCGCGAGCGTCCAACCCTGGTCAATTTGGGCTTCCAACTGCCGTGAAGGACTTGAGCGTGCCTTCAATGACCGGAAACCTGTTCAATCCCACGGGCAACGAGCGCCCTATCATCGACGGCTCAAAACAACTGATTGAGTGGATCTGATTTCAATGACGTTATCGAGCGCGGCGTGCTTTAAATGCGTACACGACACTTTTCTCAGTACATGGGTCACTGAAACTGGGGCGCTCGACCACTGTAACCTCTGTGGTGACATGGCCCAAAGCGTCGCACTCGTCGAGATCACTGCGCGGGCGCGTGCCGTTCTCGACCAATACATCTGGGAGGCGCGGAATCATCGTCATTGGGGTTCCGACGGTTCAAGACTGGAATCACCCGGCGAACCATTGAAATACTGGGTCGCCGAAGTCTTCGCTTGTTCCCCTGGTGCACCTATCGTTCAGGCAGTTTGTGGTGGACTGAGTGAGGAGTGCGAAGCACTGCCCATTTTTTCCACCACCATCCACTACAGCATTCGTCCGGCTGGGGTTAAAAGTGCGCTTAATCGGTGGTGCGACATCCAGGAGGGCATGCGGCACAGCAGTCGGTTCTTCAACGACGAGGCCAGGCAGCTTCTCAGCTGGCTGTTCGACGACCTGGGCCAATACGCAGAGTCAGCCGAGGCTGACCATGTCGTGCAGACCCTCAAGCCGGATGATTGTCCCGCAATCTACCGCGCGCGGCGCAGTCCTGCTGAAAAGGTCGAGAGGATTCGGGACAACCCCGACACTGAACTGGGTTCACCACCAAAAGAAGTATCGGGCGAGGGTAGAATGAACCCTGCTGGAATCCCGGCGTTCTACGGTGCATTCGATCGTCAGACATGCATCGCAGAACTGCGCCCGCTTCCACAGGACAGCTTCATCAGTGGGCGATTCCAGCTCATCCGCGCGGTTCGAGTACTCGACTTCGAACGCTTCGAAGGCGCTAATCTAGGGCCGATTCCAAGCTTCTTCGACCCTGAGTACTTCAAGCACCTTGATCGCCAAGGTTTCCTTCACAAAATTCACGAGGAAATAAGAATTCCAGTCGATGAGGAAGAAAAACGAAACTACCTGATTACCCAAGCTGTAGCCGAATACTTGGCCCTCAAGTGCTCCCCGCGCTTTGACGGCGTCATCTTTCGCTCTGCTCAACGCGCTGAGGGGCGGAACATTGTACTGTTCTCGCATGCCGCCGCTAAGCCAACGTCATCCACGGTGCGTTTTGCAACCGGATACCGGGTGAGCGGCGCAAAGGCGGGTGATCCATTGAGTATCGAGTACGTGGCCGGTAGCATGATTCTTCACACCATCGATAAAGACAATGTGGGCACGATGGATGAGGTGCTGAAAGAAACAGAATCTTCCAACGCCATACCCGAGGCATAAATAGCCCGGGCTGGTAGCAGGCACAGCCCAAACAGGTGAGGGTGGCGCCTACGCTACGAAAAGTACAAGACCATCATCCATACTGAAACGCTCGGAAAATCAGCGAGACCAGGGAGGGCGAGAGATGAAATATGCCCACGTGGGCGACACCCGAATGGAAGCCGAACCGAAGCTGCGCGGGGTTTGCCCATCTTGTGAATCTGAGGTGATATCCAAATGTGGCAAACATGTGATCTGGCACTGGGCACATCGATCAAAACTCAGCTGTGACCCGTGGTGGGAAAACGAGACGGCCTGGCACCGGGAATGGAAGAATCGATTCCCAGCAGAATGGCAGGAGGTCATGCATCAAGACCCGATCAGCCGTGAACGCCATATCGCCGATGTGAAGACCAGTCACGGTGTCGTAGTTGAATTCCAGCGCTCGACGATCGATCCCGAGGAAGTGACAGCGCGAGAGCAATTCTACAAGCGGATCGTTTGGGTGATCGACGGGACACGCAGCGAACTGGACAGCTCTTTTTTCAATCTTTCACGCAGTGGAATCTCCACTGAGGGCTACGCGTACTTCAAGTGGCTGGGGCGTAGCCGCCTATTCCACCGCTGGCATACCCGCACACCCGTTTTTGTGGACTTTGGGGGCGCGGGGTTTTGGAGGGTGTGCGCGTTCGACCCTACGACCAAAGAGGGAACAGTCGGAATTGTTGATCGGGATTTGTTTTGCCAAGGCTTAATCCGAGGCGAGACCGATTTCAGCCGGGGTGGTGGCCCAGCCGGGATGCTTTAGATGCATTGCGCACCTGAACGTATGGGCAACACCACACGCTCATGGCTCAACGGCTTCCTTGATGCCGGGGCTTGTCGCAGGCGAGCTAAGCGCTCTACAGCTTGCTCGAGGCTCGACCGTTGCCTGGAGGCTAAGGTGTTTCACTGATTCGAATTGCAAACCTGAGATCCGACGCAGTGATTTCGAAAGCAACCACCTGCGCAACCTGACGGCCATACTCTAGTGAGTGGCTCCAAAGTATCCGTGCTGGGCCATGGTCACCCAGATTTCTTGCACACGATTACCCGTCGGATGATCGTCCGGCCAAGGTCAAGCCGAGGTTGCCTCAGCACGCAGTGCTCCACCATGAGACCTACTCGGTCGCCGGCGAAGCTGATGCGCTCGCTGAATACGACGAGCGCCTTGGTGCGTTCTATCAACGCGAAGGAATGAAGGCATCGGGCTGGTCTGAGCAGGTGGTCAGCAGGCTGCGGAGCGTCTCGAGCCTGCACGGACGCGAAGAGCTTGTCGGAGAGCTTAAGCGAATGGGGTTCGGTCTACACTAAAGCAACCTTGGCCACAGCCGTGCACGCATCGAGGATACTCAGGAACAACTGCACAAACGTTTCCACACCCATTTATACCCATTTTCAATGGTCACTCTGATGAGCTCGGTAGCGCCTTGCTAGATCAATCTGCTGTCCTGGATGAATCAAGCGACTCCTTGACCAGCTTACTAGCAGAAGTGGACGCAGATCACGATCTGACAAATAGACTCTTCGATCACACGACCTGTGACCTACACGCACTCACTGACGCCCCGAGATATCTTTGGGCAAAGGCACTTGAGAGTGATCGCCTGGTGGCCAAAGCTGAAGCAGTGTGGATTTTCTTTGAGAAAGTCGTTGGGCCAGACGGCAACGTCTCGGACGAAGAAATCGGATCGGATCCCACAGCGGTATTCACCGGCTTCATCGCTCGGAATGCTTCGTCTCTCAAGGGCACCCTGTGGCAGTCAACGAGCGCAGACTGGTCGCTGCAACAGTATCTTCTGAGCTCCACCGGTATCAGTAATGACGTGCTCCAGGTATTGCTCGATGGCGTCGTGCTTCAAGACGTAGCAATGATAAAAACAGCGCTACCTGAGGGTCGCTGGGGCATGCTGGTAGCCTCATCATTTTTGCCATACAGCTCGGAAGTCAGGGAGATCGTACTGAATACTTGCCCACAGCTCGAAGGCAAGTACCTGGTTGAACGCTGGGATCTAGCAAAAGCAGAGATCGAAATCAGCTCGCTCCAGCTCGACACGATGCTCACGCTGAGCAAAAGCAAAGCGCTGTCACTCACACAGAAAATTCAGATGTGGTCAGGGCTTAACCTGGAGACAATCGAAAGCAAACCGGAAGTGGTTCCAGAGCTCGGCCGTGTATCTATGCTGGCTAATCAAGCCGGCGCAAGATTTGCTGATTCGCTGATGCCTGTGCTGCGACACCTGGTTCGCAACGCGAGCCTCACCACGGAGCAGCGCTCTGAAATACTGACACAATGTCTTCCCGGGATGAAGTGGCCGGACATTGCTGCAGCTCTAGGGTTGCTCGACGATGAGGACTTCAAAACCGTGAGCGCGAAGGTCAAGAAGATCAAGGTAAGAAACACCGAGTCAAATCGGAGGTTGGTCAACGCGATGAAATCTGAAGGGTACTTGGCAACGGTGACGACTGAGGACGACGTCATCATCGCAACCACCAGGCCCTCGTCAATGACATCTGAGAACGGATGGCTCTAGGCTGAGCGCTGAAAGTAGCAGCTCAGCGACCACCGTAGAGCGCCGATAGGGCGTGACGCTGACCTGCATGGGAGTAACCTGACCCTCGCACATGACTTATCAAGCTGCTCGTAAAAGCAGCATGGGCGAGGGGAGTGAAGACGTGAACCATGGGGCTGTTCTTGTGTCAGCAGGTGGGCGATGCTGGAGCGGTAGCGTGGATACATAACAATTCGATAGGCCCCTCAGCCCTGACGCCCCAGGACTGTTTGTCCCGGAATAGTCTGAGCGCGAAAGGGCTCGCTTAGCATCCATGGCAGGCCCGAACCACCATCGGCATATGCGTCGGGTGGCCCAGGCTTCACCGGCTACTTGTCGTACTTGGAAGGCAATGGGCAGTCGTAATTAACGTCAACCATGTCCAAGTTCTTCAGCTCGAAATTGGCGTAGCTCGTCCCCTGTGACGTCCGTACTGTGGGTTGTCCGTACAGAAACACAAACGCAGTGGGCTTGGGCTGCTGGGAGATCTTTGCAAGCCTGGTAGCCATGAGGTTTTTGAGTTTGTAGCGCTCGACGAGCGTGTCCGAAACGAAGCTTGAGGTCGTCAGGCTTTCGGTTCCGCGCATCAAGCATTTCTTGAACTTGATCCGGTACGCGTCATTTTTTCTAGTGCGATCGATGTAGGCCCACCCATAGTAAATGACAGGGTGGTCGGGGAGGTCATTCAGATCCTGCTCCCAGATGCATTTAAAAATGCTGTCGTAGGCCACGTCCTGGCCGGCAATATTGAGCCGGCGAAACTCCAAGGTGTTGTCGGTTCGATACCGGATATACCGGCTTACTACAGAGCGCACGGAGTAAATGGGGCCTACGATCCCGGATTCACCCAGCTTGGTCGTGTAAGGCCTTGTGTTTCTAGCGCGTTGTTTCGCCACATGCACATCAGCGCTGGGATCCTGAGTCGGTTCGTCATAGTACGAGTCAGGTCGAGCAAGCTTGAACACGTCAACAATGGACTCATCGACGGTTTTGCGCTCCTGCCCATCGGGGCCGCTCGGTTCAACCTCAAGGTCGATCGCCTTCCCGTTGATGATCCCGCATGCCTCACTATGCTCTCCGTAAACCTTGAAGTGCGGCACGACCCGCATGCTCTGCACGTCCTTGTCCAAATTCGCACAGGTCACCTGGGCCGCACAGTCCGCTCCAGGGCAAACGAAGGCTCGTTTATTGGTAATTACACCTGCCCAAAACAGGTCATAGGCTCGATCGGGATCGACAAAATCTCCAGCCTCAATGCTGAACGCAACATCCAATGCCATGCTTCTTGTCAAACCTCCGGTAATCCTTTCGATGGCCCCCAACGCTACAGCGGGCGACATCAAGGGTTCGATGTGTGGATAGCGGTCTGGCACGCCCTCATCGGCCACCGCCGTAGCCGAATCCTCGCACACAATCTGGAGCAGGGCGAACCCAAAGATGGCGAAATGAAATCACCTTATTTCTTGTGCCAAACCCCTCCACCGTTCATCTGAAAACCCATTTTGTGGTTTAGCCATATATTGAAACCACTACATATTGGGCTAAATTGTTTTTGAAAGCCTACATGTGGTGTTCTGCCATGAACGAAGCTTCAATCGAGAAAGCAGCTACTGACCTGCTAGTGCAGATTTACCGTGATCGCCGGTACCTGTGGCCAGATCAAGAAATCCCACCGATGATGATGCGCAGCCCCCGGATCGCCGCCATGGTCTGCGGCTACGACTATCACGAATATCCCACCCTGGGAGACACCCAGTTCAACCGGCATAAAACCGGTACTCGCATTGCAGGCCTGATTGACCGTCAATCCAATAAGATCGCTGTCGCGACCGAGTTTGGTGACAAAGTTCAGCTCTTCACGGGGGCCCATGAAGTCGGCCATCTTGTTTTGCATGAGGACACCGTCATGCATCGCGACCGCGCGTTTGATGGCAGCCCGTTGCAAACACCACGTGCACCCGCAGAGCGACAAGCCGATCGCTTCGCGGCCTGCTTCCTCATGCCTCAAAAGCTGGTGAAGGAACGCTTCGAATTTATGTTCTGCTGCAAGGGACAGCTGCGCTTCAGCGACGTGATTGCCTATCACCTCGACCCCAACAATCCGGATCGACTCCTCTACGCCCCAAAAGAGTCGGGAGAACGTGAACTGGCTCTAGCGCGATGCACCCGCTTCAACAACCAGAACCTGGTGTCACTTGCCCAGCAATTCGGCGTCTCGGATTCGGCGATGGCCATCCGGCTCAAGGAACTGGAGTTGGTGCGGTGGCCATAAGGCGGGCAGGGGTCAAAGCATGCAAGTAGAGGCATCCCTGGACGCGACCTGCATCCAGGCTGTTACTTGAATGGGCGCTGATTGAATGCCGGTAGCAATTCCAATATGGCCTGATTTAGTTCTGCAAAGATGAAGAAGCGACGGTGACGCAGGGCTGCCAGCAGCTAGATCTACTGCACAACCTTGATGGATTACCGCCCAAGGCATATCAGATTTACCGACAAATCAACCGGCATCTGCAGGGCTATCCGCTTCTGATTCGGCCAATGCTCTTACGGGCCGAGGCGTAGTACCGATGTCGAGAAAAAGCGCGGGGGCAATGGGGCGGTAAGCGCTCTGGTGCAGACCGTCCCGTGCAGCTAGCCGCAGAGCCGTTAGCTACCATGCCAGTTTCGGTAACCTGCGTGGCTTCGATGCTGCGCGTGACTCGCAGGCACCGAGACGCAGGCCTTTTCGTTAACCGATCTCTAGTGTCAACATGCCAAAGATTTTTGCGAGTGGTAGATCTGGGGCAGTCCCTCGGTACATTCTGGCAGTCTCGAATAGGGGTGTGAGCTCATAACTCTCTGCGAGAAGAGTGCCAACCTTGTTAGGTTGTGGGACATCAAGAATCACGGATGCACCATCAGCCCATGCAACAAGCGAACAGAAAATGGATTCCGCTATAAATTCGTTCTGAGCAGATAATGGGCAAATCTTATAACCGCTCTCAGCTGGTCGGATTGCACCGAAACCTTTAACCACACCCTCCTCGACGTAGGCAACAGAGTAAGACGAGTGCTTGAGAAGCCAGTGTCGAAGAAAAGTCTCTCGACTGGCTGGAAAAAACGACCAGTCATAGTCCAATACCCGATCAATAAGTTCTTCGCCAATGCTTTGTACACAAGGATTATTAGACTTCAAAACCTGCGGGATCCCGGCATAACGCGTGGTCTTGAAAGCCATTTCAAAGCCTGAGCGCGCGTAGTTCCCCTGCTGAGCAACAACCGCATCCAAACCTACTGTCCTACCTTCGAGAGAGGTCATTGCGGCTTTCCAGAGTGGATAACCCATGCCCTTTCCACGTAAATCCTCTCTGACAATATATAGGCCCACAAAGCCTATGGTATCGCCGTATTTGACAGCGGAGATAGCCGCGACGGGATCATCGTTCAAGCAGGCAACGAACAACCCCGTGGGATCTGCGACCTGAAAAGCCCTTCCATCGTTAAGGCCCAAATTCCATCCTTCCCCAGATGTCCATTGAATGACTTTATCTAGGTCGCTTGGCTGCATCGGGCGAATGGATAGCCCATTTGGTGTGTGTGTTGTCATATCGGTCTGACCGTAGAAATTGGATCGTGGATAAGGGGGGGAAGCTTTTTCCACACTCAAGCCGACGCTTGGACGGGGTGTATCAGCTCCAGGCGGAAATCTTAAGAAGAGGAGACAAATCAATACAGAGTCAGATAGAGTGAAAAGATACCAATACAGGGGGGGGGGAGAGTCGATGCTGCGCTATATGGCCCTTGCTGAGTCGCTGCGTACCCAGATCGAGCGAGGCTGGTTGAGGCCTGGCGAGCGCATTCCATCAATTCGTGAGCTAGCCACCAACCATGGTGTCAGCACTGCCACTGCGGTTCAGGCATGTCATCAGCTGGAAAAAGAAGGGTTGATCTTGGCTCGGCAGCGCATGGGATTTTTTGTATGCAGCTCCACACCGTCCGTCACCTTCAAAACGCCCTCTGCACGTGAGCCAGCGTTTATCAGCAACCCTGCATTGCGAGAAATGCGTTTCATCGATGCAAGTGCAGACGTATTACCTCTGCATTACGCTCGTCCTGCCGCCGCACTATTACCTGATGCAGCTATTGCTGCTGCTCTTTCGAGATGCTTACGCAGACAGCGGAGCAGCGCTCTGGACTACTCGCCCCCTCAGGGGCATGGCCCGCTACGACGTCAAATAGCCCAGCGTTACGTGAACCTTGGAGCCCAAGTGGAGGCGGAAGAGATCATCGTAACTGCAGGCGCTATGGAGGCCATCTCATTAGCGTTGCGTGCCACTACTTCTCCTGGGGACTTGGTATTGGTCGAATCCCCTGCCTATCAGGGCATCTTGCAAACACTCGCCGCCTTGAACCTAAGGGTCGTCGAGTTTCCTCAGGATCCTGTCGGTGGGATCCATATGGCGCGCTTGGAGGCAATCCTTGCAGAAGAGCCCGTTCGGCTAGCACTTGTTGTACCGAACTTCTCCAATCCCTCTGGCCGCCTGCTTGATGATGCGACTAAACAGCAACTGCTTTCAGCGTGCCAGCGGCACGGCACTATAATTTTGGAAGACGATGTTTACGGTGAGTTAGCGTGGGACGACAGCCGCCCATCTCCATTACGGCGCTGGGACTCAGGTAGCAACGTGATTACCTGTAGTTCATTCTCCAAATTTTTAGCACCTGGATTACGAGTTGGCTGGATTGTAGGGGGGCGCTGGACAGAAGAATTAAGCAGGGCAAAATACTTCTCCACCATCGGCAATACCGCGCTTCCCCAGCTCGCAATCAGCGACTACCTTGGGCGCCACGATCTTGAGCGCGGACTGCGAAGACTACGCCGGGAGTTGGCAGAAACCTCGCTTCGTATGCGTGATGCAATCAGCCGTTATTGGCCTAAGGAAACACTTACAAGCCAGCCGCGTGGAGGACTGTCGTTGTGGATTCAGTTACCTGCCGGAGGCGACGCTCAGCAGTTATTCAACACGTCGCTGGATAATGGCATTGGAATCGCGCCAGGGCCCCTTTTCTCAAGCAACGGTAGCTACGGTGATCATTTACGCCTGACTTGCGGCTTGCCATGGGGTGAGCGGCTCGCCCAAGGAATGATTAGTTTGGGGAAGCTTGTGCACGAGAACGTTACCAATAACAGGACAAGCATCTGATCAGTCGATAGTTAGTATGAATCCCCTCTGGCTTCATTGAGACTCTCGGGCCTCATGGATGTGTCTATCCATCGATTGTTAGACCGGCTGCTTTTGGCCGAGGCAGTGTAAAAACGTTTTCGGGCGCGCCAGGTACTTAAGACCAGACTGAAATCCGCGCACCTAGGCTGAATCTACATCTGCTGTCGTGCCGACAATTTTCATATATTACGTAGGTGCGCGCACTTCAATTTTGGCGATGCTTTTTTACAAACTCTGGGCCGATAGCTGCCCGTCATCCTCGACAGCTATCGGCCAGAAGCGGTTCTCATTCCAACAGAGGGGCCAGGAAATTTCGACGTCCGCTGCCTATGGCTTGGTAGGGCAGGATCGTCGGCGCAGTGGATCACAACCGCTGGATTGGCTAGGAAAAACCTGCGGATCGGATGACGCACAATCAATGGAATCGGTTGCCACGATCACCGGGAGTACACAGGTACAGGCTTGCGACTAACCAACATAACCGTCAAACCGCGAATCTTCTCCGAGGCGCTGGAGATCTCTGGATCATCAGACCCAGCTGCGCTGTCAGCCAAAGCGTCTCTGATGGAAACAAGGATGCGTCCGAGCGCTTTGGGATAGTAAGAACTCCGATCATCTTTGGGAAAAATTGGAATCGATGGGAGAGGGTGGAGCGGATCAATATTCAGGTAACGCAGGTAACGACCAAAGACTTCATCGAAATGGGGTGACAGCGGCAGCCAGCCATCCTTGGCTGAGCGAAGCTCAACCCAACGTCCGTCCGACCTACGATTGAACTGATCGAGAAGTCCGGGAGACCTGGCGTTTCCCATGACGCTCCAGAGCCGGCGGCCTGAGTATCTAGCCATGATCAGGTACATCTCAATTATTCGGAATTCATGCACGCCGATGAAATTTGGAAGCGACTTTAAGACCCATTCCAGCTCAGCATCGGTCAAGAAACCGATCGCCTTGGGTTGCTTGAAAGCAAGATCAGCAAGGGGCTGCGCGGCAACGTTTTCACGTGAGGCTGAAGTATCCTTGAGGTAGAAATCCAGAAACTGCGTCGCGCATCGAATCTCTCGCTTCCACACATTTTTCTCGATTTCGCCGTCATCACCAATTGATCTGGAATCAAGGAACGGACGCCAGATTGGGTTTATAGACCATCCCTCAAATGCGACGCCGGGTTCCTGCACGAAGCGAGCCTGTTGGCCGTACACAGTCCAAGCTTTTGGCGGGTTGAGCACAAACTCTGCGTAGTTCTCAAAGTCTTTGCGGCGCCAGTCAACGAGCGATAGGCCATGAGCAAAGCTCCAATTGAGCATTTTCTCCAGACCCATAATGCAGCTGTGGTACTGGCGGTGAGGATTTTCTGCTCCCCAATTGTGAGCAATCCAATTCACATACCTGTCGACGTACCAGAGGTTGATGAAGGGATGGGCTGCCGGGTCTATCTGGGCTAACCGATCAGCCACAGCCAGATTCGTAGGAAAGGATCGAAGCTGATTTGGCCTCCAGTAAACGTAGGGAGGGAAAATCGGGAATGGGATGAACGGCCGAGTCATGACAGAACCAGGGGGCTAGAATGAGTGATGGCTCCTTTAACCTGTAGCAGAAAGCTGCAGCATTGCCATGGTGGATGTCGTGGTCGAATGGGGTTCGGGGTCGAGTGGAGTCAACCGGAGGTTAGTGAAGGGCCATGCGCAGAGATAGGATTATGAATGGAACCCAAGCTTTTGAATTTCTGGGAAACGGGGGTATGTGAGGATTTGACCGGAGGTATGTGGGATTGGACAGCGGGTAGCAGTTACAAATAGATACAATTTAACATAATATACATTATGCGTACCTACACGTACATCCTTGGTGAGCCTTGGCCACCAGATTTGAAGCCCGCGAACTGCCTCCTGTGTATTTCAAGAACGTGTAAATCGAAGCCCCTCACACTTCAGTGTCCGACCCATGTGCAGCGTAAATTTCAACACATCGTGATCGACTGTTTGAGACGATCCACAATGACGGACCGAGACATTGCGCCTGGCTCACGTACCCAAGTCAGCACTCGAATTCAAAACGTTTTGCGGTAAAGTGTCCGTCCGACGGTACCAACGCCTGCTAAACCTGAAATCAAGGACTGATGATGAAACGGATAATAGCGACTCTGATTGCCTGCATAAGCTCACCAGCATGGGCTGTAGATCCCGCGACCCTGCCAATGGTCGTGCAGATGCAAAAAGCTGCAAATGCAGCGACATGCGAGTCATATAAAGGCGATACATCGCCGCTGGGCAAGGCTGTTAACAAACAGTGCCGGAACCGAGCCAAAGCTGAGTTTGAAGACATGCAAGACGAAAAGCCGCTAAGGGACTGCATCAAGCCAGGCAACGTTATAGACGATGATGTGCGCAAGTGTATGAAAGGAATGTAACAGCATGGCCAAACCAATCCTGTAGCCTGATGACCTGATAGGTGATAAATATGACAGTTCCGAGGTTTGGAACAGCAACCCTCGCCCATTTATACTTATGCAACAAGCCATATCCTATATAACTCAACTAAACAGACATTTAGTTGAGTTATATAGGTGACCCGATAATGCCTGATCCTCCACGCCTCCGTTCGCTCCACTAACTGATCTGAGCAAACTGTCAGACGCACTGCCGACAGCCGTAAGGCAGCCTACCGCCGCATAGGCCCAATCATCCCGATCTGAGCATCCGGGCACTCAAGCTGCTGCCTGCAGCCAGCCATATAAATTCGCATTCCGGTCATGAAAGCTTCATTAAATTTCAATGGCATTGTCATACGTAACGTCACTTATAAACGTCCACAATTAGCATGACCAAGCTGAACTCAAGCTGTCTGTCTGCGATTACCTAAATGAAAGCTGAACACCACATTAATAATTCTACATATTGTCATGACGACATTGTTATCCCCATATAACTCACCCTACCCTATGGCTGACAAGCGCTGCAATGCGCTACAAAAAACCAACGGCGTCTGGACAATATTTTGATGTTTGAGCCCCTATCTTCGCGACACTTGCTTTCGTCAGCAGGCCGTTTCTGGTGTGCAGCGAGTGTGCCCATACACATAGCGCCACTTGCAGCCGCTACCGGTATTCCCGTCCTGGCAGCTCGTTATTGATGCACGCCTATGTTTGGGTACCCGTGTTATGCGTTTTTTATGTATTGGCTATGAAACGTAAAGTGGAAAAATATCTATGAGCCAGGCTTTTCTTGCTTTTTCACGGCCTTCCATAGGCGATGAAGAAGTTGCTGCGGTGACTCGTGTGCTGCGTTCCGGGTGGATCACAACCGGGCCGGAATGTCAGAAGCTTGAGGAGCAATTTGCGGCTCGGTTTGGCGCGCAACATTCGGTTGCGTTGTCGTCTGCTACCGGGGCGATGCATGTTGCGCTACTGGCACTGGGGGTCGGACCTGGCGATGAAGTGATTACGCCTTCGCAGACCTGGGTGTCGACGGCCAACATGATTTGCCTGCTGGGGGCCACTCCGGTTTTTGTCGACGTCGACCGTGGCACTCTGATGAGCAGCGCCGCGCTCATTGAGCAAGCCATCACGCCACGAACCAAAGCGATCGTGCCGGTGCATTACGCTGGCGCCGCATTCGATCTCGACCCGCTTTATGCGCTGGCAGATCGGTACGGGATTACGGTGATAGAAGACGCTGCCCATGCGACCGGAACCGCTTACAAGGGTCGTCCGATTGGCAACCAGGGCACCGCGATATTTTCATTTCACGCGATCAAGAACATGACCTGTGCCGAAGGTGCAATGTTCGTCACTGACAATGCACAACTGGCTGATCGGGTGCGCCAACTTAAATTTCATGGTCTGGGTGTCGACGCCTACGACCGGCTGACGCTGGGTCGCAAACCCCAGGCAGAAGTCATGGAGCCAGGCTTCAAATACAATCTGGCCGACCTGAATGCGAGTATCGCCCTGGTCCAGTTGCAACGCCTTGACGCAATCAATGCAAAGCGTCAGGCGCTCGCCAGCCACTATCTCGAACGGCTGGCCTCGAACCCGGTCCTGCCCCTCGCCCTGCCCCGCTACGCCCAGCATCACGCCTGGCACTTGTTCATTCTGCGCATTGATCCCGAGCGCTGCGGGCTGGATCGCGACGCGTTCATGAAGGCCTTGCAGGCTCAAAACATCGGCACCGGCATCCACTTCATAGCGACTCACCTGCACAGCTATTACCGCAAACGTTTCCCTGACGTCTGCCTGCCAGACACCGAATGGAATTCATCAAGGCTTTGCTCTATCCCCCTGTTCCCTGACATGACGCTGGATGATGTCGAGCGGGTTGTCAGTGCCATTGAATCGACCGTGGAATCCAGCCATTGAGACCCTACCCAATCAAGTTTGTGTCGATTGTCATCCCTGTCTACAACGAGCGCCAGAGCTTGCCCGAGTTGCTACGGCGTACTGAAGCGGCCTGTAAACAATTGAATCACCGCTTCGAAATCGTGCTGGTGGATGACGGCAGTCGCGACGACTCGGCAGAGATTCTTCAGCAGGCCGCCGAGCGCAGCGCCAGCCCCTTCGTTGCGGTGATTCTGAATCGTAACTACGGTCAGCACGCAGCGATTATGGCTGGGTTCGAGCAATGCAAAGGTGATGTGGTGATCACCCTCGACGCTGATCTGCAGAACCCTCCCGAGGAAATTCCCCGGCTGGTGGCGCTTGCAGAGCAGGGATATGACGTTGTCGGCACAGTGCGCAGCAATCGTCAGGACTCCGCATGGCGACGTTGGCCATCAAAGATCATCAACGTGGCAGTACAGCGTTCCACCGGCGTGGCTATGAGTGATTACGGCTGCATGCTGCGCGCGTACCGGCGCACGATTGTCGATGCAATGCTGGCCTGCCGGGAGCGCAGCACCTTCATTCCGATTTTGGCTAACAGTTTTGCGCGGCACACGACGGAGGTATTGGTCGATCACGCTGAACGTGAACATGGCGACTCGAAATACAGCCCCATGCGCCTGGTCAACCTCATGTTTGACCTGATCACCTGCATGACCACTACGCCCTTGCGCCTGCTCAGCATTATCGGCTTCAGCATGGCGCTGCTCGGTGTGCTGTTCGCTGCGTTACTGATCATTCTGCGTCTGATCTTCGGTGCGCCATGGGCCGGTGACGGCACGTTCGTGCTGTTTGCGGTGTTGTTCGTATTCACCGGAGGGCAGTTCATCGGTATGGGATTACTGGGTGAATACCTGGGCCGAATGTACAGCGATGTCCGCGCGCGCCCGCGCTTCTTCATTGAAAAAGTCGTGCGCAGCTCGTCCGAAGTTGTCAGCGAAAGCGTCGATTCCTCTGTAACTCCCTATATGAACAAGGTTGCGCCATGAGCCCTAAAGCTGTCGTTTTCGCCTATCACGATATTGGCTGTGTCGGCCTGCAAGCGCTGCTGGGCGCAGGTTATGAAATTGCTGCAGTTTTCACTCACGCCGACGATCCCAAGGAAAAAACCTTCTTCGGTTCCGTGGCTCAGCTGTGCGCGCGACATGGCATTCCCGTACATGCTCCTGAGGACCCTAATCATCCTTTGTGGGTAGAACGCATCGGTAAACTGGCCCCTGACTTCATCTTTTCCTTCTATTACCGCCAACTTCTCGGTGATCCGTTACTGGCCTGCGCGAAAAAAGGCGCATTGAATCTGCATGGCTCGCTGTTACCACGCTATCGCGGGCGAGCACCGGCGAACTGGGTGCTGGTCAACGGCGAAAGCGAAACCGGCGTGACCTTGCATCAGATGGTCAAACGCGCCGATGCAGGGCCAATAGTCGCTCAGCAACGCGTCTCGATCAGTTCCACCGATACGGCCTTGACGCTCCACGGCAAACTGCGTGAAGCCGCCGCTGACCTGCTTAGTGAAACGCTACCGCTGCTTGCCCTCGGGCAACTTTCAGGCACGCCGCAGGACGAAACCCTTGCAAGCTGTTTCGGTCGCCGCACCCCGGCCGACGGTTTGATCGACTGGTCGCTTCCGGCCATTCAACTGTACAACCTGATACGGGCAGTCACGCAGCCCTACCCTGGCGCATTTTGCGCGGTAGGCGAAAACAAGTTGATTGTCTGGGCCGCCAGTGCCGAAGCAGGCAACAACGGCGAAGCACCCGGCACGGTCATCAGTCACGACCCATTGCGTATCGCCTGCGGTGAGGGCTCGCTGGTGATCAACGCAGGGCAGCGCGGCGACAACGGCTTGTACCTCAGTGGCGCACAACTGGCTCGCGAGTTCGGGCTGGTGGAAGGCTCGCAACTGCTCGATACAGAAAAGCGCCGCCCGGCCCGCCGTACCCGCGTGCTGATCCTCGGCGTCAACGGTTTCATCGGCAATCATCTGTCAGAACGCCTGTTGCAGGACGATCGTTACGACATCTACGGCATGGACATCGGTTCAGACGCCATTGAGCGCCTGCGAACCAAGCCGAACTTTCACTTTATCGAAGGCGACATCAGCATCCACACCGAGTGGATCGAGTATCACATCAAGAAATGCGATGTGGTGCTGCCATTGGTGGCCATCGCTACACCGATTGAATACACCCGCAACCCGTTGCGAGTGTTTGAGCTGGATTTCGAAGAAAACCTGAAGATCGTCCGTTACTGCGTGAAGTACACCAAGCGGGTGATCTTCCCGTCAACGTCCGAAGTCTATGGTATGTGCCAGGACGCAAGCTTCAACGAAGACACATCGAACCTTATCGTTGGCCCGATCAACAAGCAGCGCTGGATCTACTCGGTGTCCAAGCAACTGCTGGACCGCGTGATCTGGGCCTATGGTCAGAAAGGCCTGCAATTCACCCTGTTTCGCCCGTTCAACTGGATGGGCCCACGCCTGGACCGACTGGACTCGGCGCGTATCGGCAGTTCTCGGGCCATCACCCAACTGATTTTGCACTTGGTGGAAGGTACGCCGATTCGGCTGGTGGACGGCGGGGCCCAGAAGCGCTGTTTCACCGATGTCGCCGACGGTATCGAGGCGCTGGCGCGGATTATCGAAAATCGTGATGGGCGCTGTAATGGTCAGATCATCAACATCGGTAACCCCGACAATGAAGCCAGCATTCGCCAATTGGGTGAAGAGCTGCTGCGCCAGTTCGAAGCGCACCCGTTGCGCGGCAACTTCCCGCCATTCGCAGGCTTTCGCGAAGTAGAAAGCCAGTCCTTTTATGGCAAGGGTTATCAGGATGTCAGCCATCGCAAACCGAGTATCGACAACGCCCGACAGTTGATTGGCTGGACACCAGGTATCGAGCTGAGCGAAACGATTGGCAAAACCCTGGACTTCTTCCTTCGCGAAGCCATGGCTGAAAAGGCGGATATGCGCTGATGCAGGCAGGCTTAAGAATCGATGTCGACACATATAGGGGCACCCGTGAAGGCGTGCCGAGGTTGCTGGACATACTCGATGAAGCTCAGGTCAAGGCGACGTTCTTTTTCAGCGTCGGCCCCGACAACATGGGACGTCACCTGTGGCGTCTCGCACGGCCCACGTTTTTCTGGAAGATGCTTCGCTCCAGAGCAGCAAGCCTGTATGGCTGGGATATTCTGCTGGCGGGTACGGCGTGGCCGGGCAAGCCGATAGGACGTGACCTTGGCCCGTTGATGCGTCGCGCTCTGGATGCAGGCCACGAGGTCGGCCTGCATGCATGGGATCACCATGGCTGGCAAGCCAATGCCGGACGCTGGAACGATCGCCAGTTGACCGCGCAAATACACCGTGGGGTCGACTGCCTGAGCGACATTTTAGGCAACCCGGTGATCTGCTCCGCAGCAGCGGGCTGGCGTGCCGACCAGCATGTCGTGCAGGCCAAGCAGGCGTTTGGCTTCCGCTACAACAGCGACTGTCGCGGCGCTACCCTGTTTCGCCCGTTATTGGCTGATGGCAGACTCGGCACGCCGCAGATCCCGGTGGACTTGCCGACCTTCGACGAGGTGGTCGGCCCACAGCTCCAGCCAGGGGCCTTCAACGAATACATCCTCAACCGCTTCGCTGCGCAACGGCTCAACGTCTACACCATTCATGCTGAAGTCGAAGGCATTGTCATGGCGGACGGCTTCAGGCAGCTTTTAAGGCAGGCCGATGCACGGGAAATCGAGTTCAACCCGCTGGGCCAGCTGCTGCCGGAATCCATCGAGCAACTGCCTTGCGGACAAGTTGTTCGCGGTCACCTGCCCGGTCGCGAAGGCTGGCTGGGGGTGCAACAGTGATGCACTCCAGATACCGTGATGGCGCACTCCTGTTAGCGGCATTCTTGCTGGCCTACCTGCTACCACTGGGTTTCCATGGTTTGTGGATTCCCGATGAAACCCGTTATGCCCAGATAAGCCAGGAAATGCTTCACAGCGGCAACTGGATCGCGCCGCACTTCATGGGCTTGCGTTACTTTGAAAAACCGGCTGCCGGTTACTGGCTGATTGCCTTGGGCCAGGCGGTGTTTGGCGAGAACCTGTTCGGCGTGCGCATTGCTTCGGCGATAAGCACCGGTTTAAGTGTCTTGCTGGCCTACATGCTGGCGGGAAAGATCTGGCGCGACCCGCGCAAAAGCTTCGCCAGCGCACTGCTGTTCATGAGTTTCGGTTTCGTCGCCGGCCAAGCCGGTTACAGCAATCTCGACCCGCAATTCACCCTCTGGACCAACTTGACGCTGGTAGCGTTCTGGTACGCCGTGCACAGCATCGGCCGAGCCCGCCTGCTAGCCTGGACGTTGGTCGGCGTAGCCTGCGGCATGGGGTTCATGACCAAGGGCTTTCTCGCCTGGGCGTTGCCGGTCATCATCACCCTGCCCTACATGCTATGGCAAAGCCGCCTGACTGAACTGCTCAGGTTCGGCCCGCTTGCAGTGGTGATTGCCATTGCAGTCTGTCTGCCGTGGGCGCTGGCGGTACACCAGCAAGAGCCCGATTACTGGCGTTACTTTTTCTGGCACGAGCACATTCGCCGATTTGCCGGGGACAATGCGCAGCATGCCCAACCCTGGTGGTTCTACCTGCCTCTACTGATCGCGGCTTGCCTGCCTTGGGCGCTGCTGCTGCCCGTGACGTTGAAGCAAGCCTGGCAACAGAAAAACAGGCCCGACACCGCCTTCCTGCTGCTATGGCTGGTCCTGCCGCTGGCATTTCTGAGCCTGAGCAAAGGCAAGTTGCCGACCTACATACTGCCTTGCCTGCTGCCGCTGGCATTGCTCATGGCTGACGCTCTGGTCGAACGTCTCAATCAAGGCCGTGGCACGGCGTTGCGCGTTAACGGAATAGTTAACGCAGCATTGACCTTTCTCGGGCTTTTAGCGCTGATCTACGTGCAGTTGAAACAGCCCGTGTACGAAAACGAACCGATGCACTTGTTGCTGGCGATCATCGTACTTACCGGATGGACACTCACCAACGCCCTGCAAGGCATCCGCCCTTTGACCTTCTGGGCTCTGCCAGCGGTGGGAAGCTGGTTGCTGATCGTATTGCTGCCTGCGGCACTACCAAACGACGTGGTGTACAACAAGACTCCCGACCAGTTTGTCGCCAGGCATCAAACGGAGCTGGCAGCCTGTACACATTTGCTGAGCAATGATCTGGGCGCTGCTTCTGCCATGTCGTGGCGCCTGAAACGACCGGACATCGCGCTTTTCAATACTTGGGGCGAGCTTGAATACGGCCTGGGTTATCCGGATGTACAGGGCCGCCAAGTCCGTCTGCAGGACATCGACGCCTGGATTACAAAAGCCCGAAGCGAAGGCAGGGTCGGCGTGATCATGCGTGGCAAGAGTGATGATGAGCTGGAGGAGCTTGAAATGCTTCCCAAGGACGGCCAGCGTTACGACGAAGGCAACCTGGCCATCCTCATTTATGAGAAGTCAGCGTTATGACCTGGCTGATGCTCCTGAGCGCATGCCTGCTGACGTGCCTGGGCCAAATCGCACAAAAGTACGCAGTGGAAGGCTGGCGCGGGACATTTCCCGGCGTATTTGCTGCACTGCGTTCAATATGGCTGTGGCTGGCGATTGCCTGCCTCGGGCTGGGTCTGCTGGTCTGGCTGTTGGTGCTGCAACGCATGGATGTAGGCATCGCGTACCCCATGCTGGGCCTCAACTTCGTGCTGATCACCCTGGCGGGACGCTATGTTTTCAAAGAGCCGGTTGACCCACAGCACTGGCTTGGTATTGCGCTGATCCTTGTCGGCGTATTTCAGCTGGGACGCCAGGCATGACCCGCCGTAGCGCAACGATGTACGCCATGACCAGTGTTGTACTGGTCAGTTCGGCGCAATTGGGCATGCGCTGGGGCATGAGCCGCCTCCCCTCGCCTGGGCAATGGCTCGACCTGCAGGATATCGGGCAGGCTCAGTCCAGTGCCGTCGCCGTCATCTGCGCCTCGATCACAGCCTATGCACTCTCCATGCTTTTCTGGCTGCTGGCGCTGCGTGATTTGCCCCTCAGCCGTGCCTATTCGCTCCTCAGTATCAGCTATGCACTGGTTTATACGCTGGCTGCAACCCTGCCATTTTTCCATGAGACGTTCACGGTATCGAAAACTGTGGGTGTCACGCTGATTGTGGCAGGTGTCTTGACCATCAACCTGCGGCGCATCTCCAGCCCGTCACTTCAGGATCTTCCCCATGAGAATCAGCGTTTTCGGTAGCGGATATGTAGGTCTGGTACAAGCGACCGTACTTGCCGAAGTCGGCCATGATGTTGTCTGTATGGACATTGACCAGGCCAAAATCGATCAACTGCGTCAGGGTCAGGTACACATTTACGAGCCTGGACTGGCCAATCTCGTGCGTGACAATCTGGATCATGAACGTCTGCACTTCACCACCGACGAGCGACTGGCGGTGGAGCATGCCGAGGTGCTGTTCATCGCGGTTGGCACGCCCTCCCGAGCAGATGGCTCGGCCGATCTCGGCGGTTTTTTTGCGGTAGGCGAAGCCATTGCCCGGCATCGCTGCGAGCCGCTGATCATCGTCGAGAAGTCCACCGTGCCGGTCGGCAGTGGCGACGCCTTGCGAGGCCATATCGACAAGGTATTGCGTCAGGCCGGTCGCCTGTTGCAGTTCGATATAGTGTCCAACCCCGAGTTTCTCAAGGAAGGCTCGGCGGTCAACGATTGCCGGCGCCCGGACCGGATTGTCATCGGCTGCGAAAATGAAGCGGTGCGCAAAGTCATGCGCGAGCTGTATGCACCGTTCAACCGCAACCATGACCGCATCATGTTCATGGACCTGCGCAGCGCCGAACTGACCAAGTACGCCGCCAACTGCATGCTGGCGACCAAAATCAGTTTCATCAACCAGATCGCCGAGCTGGCAGAACATCTGGGCGCAGACGTTGAGTCCGTAAGGCTGGGCATCGGTGCCGACTCACGCATTGGTTATGACTTCATCTACCCCGGTTGCGGCTATGGCGGCTCATGCTTCGGCAAGGACATTCGCGCCTTGATTCACAGCGCCAGAGAGGCGCATTGCTCCAACGATCTGCTGTCTGTAGTCGAAGCAATTAATGAGCGGCAGAAGAACAAGCTGTTCGAGCGGGTCAATGCGTTCTACCAGGGCGACCTGCGCGGCAAGACGTTTGCCTTATGGGGGCTGGCGTTCAAACCCAATACCGACGATATGCGCGACGCTCCCAGCCGCATGCTCATGGAAGCACTGTGGGAAGCCGGGGCCAGCGTGCGGGCATTCGACCCCGAGGCCATGCAGGAAACCCAACGCATATATGGGCATCGCAAGGACCTGATTCTAATGGGAACACCTGAGTCCGTTCTCAACGATGCCGATGCGCTGATCATCTGCACCGAGTGGCAACAGTTCAAAGCCCCGGATTTCGAGCTGATACAGCAGCGGCTGAATGCACCGATCATCTTCGACGGCCGGAATCTGTATGACACCGAACGGCTGGCAAAGCGCGGCTTTCACTACTTCCCCATTGGTCGTGGTGAATCGTGCGATCTGCCAATCCCGCAGAAACGGTGGACACCCTATGACCAGTTAACCAGCAGTCAGGCCATATGAATGGCCCTGCTCCACCCGCCGTACAGAGGGGCTGTCAGTTACTGACAGCCCCTGCCCCTGGTGCCTGACTGACGAAATAGTAGACACGATCCCCGACCTTTACGCTGTCAACAATCTGCAGAGGCGGTTCGGGTGGCTGCATGCTTTCCATCACAGCGACATTGCCGTCAGCGCTGGTAAGAAAACCAGTCAATTCAGAGTTACTATTGAGTGTTTTCAGAAGGCTCTGACTATAGAACACGCTGGCCCCCGCCAGCCGTTCGCTGGGCTGGAACAAGGCAACCTGCCGTCCCTGCACCTGCAGGGTATGGACTTTGTCGGTCAGCGGCAGAAATGACAACTGCCTGTCGGCTTGTGGCGCGAGCCATAGGGCTGCACTTAGATAGCTCACTACAACCAGCACAACGCCTGCAGCCATGAGCGCCTTTCCATTCCTCACGATAGACGCCGCAAAAAATGAGCGTCCCGACCGAGCCTGCAATCGCTCACCCAGAACAAAAGCATATTCCGCAGCAATCACTGCCGCAGCAGGTGCCAGCGACATCAGATAAACCATGCGTTTACTGGAGGCCAGCGACAACAGCAGGAACTGCGCGCCCAACCACAGGGCGAAGAACAGCAGATAACGATTGGCCATTAACTGCTTTCGAAAATGCCACAACCCCAGATAAACCAGGATATTCCATGGCAAAAATGCTTCAAGCAGCTTTGTCAGGTAGTAATAGGCAGGTTCGTAGTGCCCCGCCTCTTCGAAGGAACCACTGAAGCGTCCAACGCTGTTGGTCCACAGCACGTCCTTCAATGACTGCGTGCCACCCTGTCCGTACAGGAAACACAGCCACACGAGCAGCGGAATCAGAGCAACAAGGGTGAACATTGCCGGGCGCAACCAGTGAGCAATAGCAATGCGTTTGTTCTGCAACGACTCGCAAACGAGCCAGGCGAAAATCACCACGCCCGGCATTGCCAGCCCCAGCACGCCCTTGCTCAGGGTCGCCAGTGTGATACCCAGCGTGAACAGCAACCAGGGCCCTGTAGAGAGTCCGTCACCACGCAGGCGATTACTGGCATGGAAGAATGCCAGCAAGGCCGTGGTTACCCCCAGCGCCAGCAAGGCGTCCTCGCCCACTTGCCGCGAATTGCTCCAAAAGCTGGCCTGGGTCGCCAGCATGAAAGCAGCTACCCAGGCCACGAATACCGGCCGGCCGAAACGCCGCAGCATGGTGTAAAGCAGCAACACGCTGAGCAGCCCGGCGCAGGCAGAAGCCAGTCTCACCGCCCATGGGGCAGGACCGAACACCCGAATAGCCGCCGCATCCAGCCACACACTCATCGGCGGTTTTTCCAGGAAAGGCTGGTTGTTCAATTTCGGCGTAATCCAGTTGCCACTCAAGTGCATTTCCATGGCGATGCCAGCAACGCGCGGCTCCGTCGAATTTTGCAACTGGTGATTTCCCAGTGCGAGAAAAAACAGCAAGACACACAGCAGCAACAGCAATGGCGAACGCGCACGAGACGTCATCAAGGAAGATACCGGTTTGATGAGAAAGAGGATACCGACAGGCACAGGGCATTAAATTATAAACAGTGAGTTGTTGAATAATTGTTGAACAGCTCTTAAACACTTTTCACGCCTGCACAACCCAAGACTCACCCTTGTGTATAAATAAACAGAAATTTGACAACGCGAAAATACACCTGGGTTCAATGCCACAGCAGATGAAGCCGGGAAAGTTGCGTCCAGTCCTCCGGGTTTATAACCCCCCGGATAACCGCTTTACCCCGACTGTCGAGCGAAATGAAAAGCGCGCTGTCGTACTCGCTGGTGGCAGCATGGGGATACCCATGCAGACTTTCCAGCTGACCGATACAACCGCTGTGCGTCACCAGAATCAGATTTCGATTCAGAGACTTGTGCGCCACGACCTCATTCAGCATTGTCTCGTCACAGTTGTACAACCATTCCTGGGCCTCCACCGGATGGCCAAACATGGCTTGTGCGGTCTGGGCGGTGCGGGTCAAGGGGCTGGTTATTACATCGGTGTGTGCGAGCCCGAGTTCGCTGAACGACCGGCCGACATCTGTCGAAACGGAACTGCCGTAGCGAGTGATGCCGTCGTTTGCACCAAGGCACTCGTTGCTGGAGCGGTCGCAGCGTTCGCCGTGGCGAACCAGTACCATCACATCACCTTTCTTCCAGCTGGCATACAAACCGGACATGGCCAGATTCTCGCCCTGAACAAGCCGAACTGGCGAACGCGGCCAATAGGTGTACCCCGTCAACACGAGCAAGGAAATCACAATGGCGGCCGCCATCAGAACAGCGTTTATCCTGCCGCTCAGAAGCGAAGATGCCCTGAACGCGGATTTACCATAACTTTTCATCAAGTTGCCCCGCATGCCTGCCTGTTCAATGGACAGCCGAACACGCTGGCTCTGTCCTTATAAGGCCGCCAGCTTGATCAAGGACGCGTCATCGTCGGGTCAATAACATGTGAAAAAAATGCCAAAGCTGAATGAAACGGTTTTCATGAAACTCCCGCTAGGAATTGAACAGGCGGCTACGTATATTCTGCCTCGCAGAAGACTTGCGCACATCGATATGAACTCTCAAACCACGCAAATGACTACGGAATAAAAAAGAGTGCAAAGCGAAAAATCAAGATTCTATGCGTGGAACTTCGGCGTGCCGATGGCAATAGCGCTGTTGACCTTTGTCGTTTTTGATCTTACTTCGCTCGACGAAGCGATCAGCAACTGGCTGTACTACCCGCTTCAGGTATTTCCGTTTGAGCATGACCGCCTATTTGAAAATCTGACCCACCGCTGGCCCAGGATCATTCCCGACTGGACGGGAGAAGCCGCAGTGATCGGGCTGTTGCTGTCCTTTATATGGCCACTGCTGAAACCCGGGCGCAATGACCGAATGATTGGCCTGCTGGAAACTGTTCGGGTAGCGCCATTGTTACGCTTCACTGCTCGTCACCGTCGTGACCTGCTGTTTGTCGTGGTCTCTTTCGCGGTGATCACCGGCATGATCCACTTTTTCAAAAGTCACACGAGCATTTACTGCCCTGTGGAAACCACTCTGTATGGCGGCACAATGGAGAAAAAGGAGTGGTTCGAAAACTTCAGGCTGTTCCATGAAGCGGGCGCGGGTCGTTGCTGGCCAGGAGGTCATGCTTCGGGTGGTTTTACCATGGTGGCATTGTATTTCGTTGCACGCCGTTACTGCTGGCGTCACGCCAAGGCAATCCTCTATGCATCGACCTTATTGGGCGCAATCTACGGCACCACGCGAGTGGTTCAAGGCTGGCATTTCATGTCCCACACATTATGGGCTGGCGTGATTGTCTGGCTCAGTGCACTGCTTACCGCGCTCGCTTTTTATGGCTGGCGGCAGTTGGCGCAACCGCTTGAAACCAGAACGGATAAACCACTCAGCTGAATCTGACGGACTCATTGTCCGCATCCTGCGTTGAGATTGAATATATATCCGGCAGAACGCTGTTAGAGTATTTGCTCTTTGAAAGTTGCCCTGTTACGCAGCTGTAGAGCTTCACGATGATGAGGTAAAAGATTGAGGGATGGACTTTACCAACGTGTAGCCGAGGAGGATCTTCACCAACCTGATATCGAACGGCTGAAATAAAAACGGGGAGCGATTAACGCTCCCCGTCTGGTACTTCAGTTCAGTCTTGCTGCATTAGATCAGACAGCAGCAACAACTTTGGCTGGCGGCTGAGTACGACGACCCAGTACACCGGCACCTGCTGCTACCAGACCCGAGATCACCAGAGTGATCAACAGAATCCAGGCACCTTGCGAAACGCGCTTGGCAGTCACTTCAGCTGCTTCACGGGCTTTCTGTTCTGCCTGAGCTTTCAGTTCCTGATACTTGGCATAAGCCTGACGATAGCTGGCCTGAGCCTGATCGACGATCTGATTGGCTTCGGCATCAGTCTTGTTGCCACGCGCCTTGATCAGATTAACCAGCGCCTGACGGTCAGCAGCATCCCACGCCTGGTCACCTTTGGCTTTGATGCGGTCCATCAGGCCACCCAATTGCTCATCGGCTTGCTGAGGATTTTGTGCACTTTGTTTGGCAGTGTTCTGGGCATCTTCCTGGGTTGCCTGAGCTTCCTGCTTGACGTTGTCAGGGTTCAGCTCGGCTTTACCGGTCTGGCGCATGGCTGTTTCAATTTCACCCTGGATATCGTCCAGATTGAAATCAATACCCTGAGCGCGCAACTGATCCTGAATCTTGCCGCCGACGGCCGGCGCTACCTGAGCAATACCGCTGCCCAGTGCCGACATACCGCTGCCTGCCAGATTAAGGCCACCACGCACGACACCTGTTACCGCACTGGACACCAGATAGACAGTGATCAGCGATACGCTCGCCCATACCAGAAGACCATGAAAAGCGCCTTCACGCTGAGCCAGACGGCCAGCCGCCCAACCACCGACAAACAGCGAGATGACCGAGCTGACAACAACCCAGATACCCGCACCTGTACCAATTCCGGACAACGGATTGGCTTCCTGCATTGGATCAATACTGGCACTTCCAATGGCCGTGCCCAACAGGTTCAACAACAGCGAAACAACCATGGCCAATACAACACCGGCCAGAATAGCGCTCCAGGAAATTCGTTTAAGCAGAGGAGCCATGGCATGCGTGTCTTGATACACAGGGGAGCCTGGAGCGATGCGGTCGTCGCGAATCATAATAAGAGTCCTTTGAGTCATTGGCAGTGAACGCTGAAATGTGTGGCGTACACTTTAATGACCCGGGCGACGTTCAAGAAGTTTAAAACTTTTATAGACTTTTTTTCAGGCCTGCAAAACCACATAAAAAGGCGACGAACAGTGATCTCTATCAATGGAACGGAAGGAGACGACTATGCTCCACACGCTTTACAACTTCCCGGCCTCATTATCTGCTTTATTTTATAAGTGAAGTTGTCTGATGTCTGTTAATGCTCGACAGGCATTAACAATCACCGGCACCTCATAAAGCACAGTCAACAGTGGGTATAACCACACACTCATCGGCCTGACCGAGAACAGTCAGGCCTTCAGGTCTTCGTTAGCGGAACAATCAAGCGATACCGTTAGGTCCGTCCAGCACCTGCCTGACCTTCCGGGCAAGGTCTTGAGGCATGCAGGGCTTGGATACCACATCGAACTCGGAACCACCGATATCAGTTCGTTCGATCGAGCTTTCAGCATAGCCGGTGGTCAGCAGCACCTTGATCTTCGGGTACCTGCGCCTCACTTCCCGCGCGAGCATCACGCCGTTCATGCCTCCCGGCATGATCAGGTCAGTGAACAGCAAATCATACCTGCTGCCGGATTCGAATTTCTTCAGTGCTTCACGAGCGTTGAGTACGATTTCGCAGATATAGCCATAGTCATCCAGCACCATCTTCGCCAGCTCGGCGACGTCGGGCCGGTCCTCGACAATCAGAATCCGCTCGCAGCTGCCAATGCGTCTGTCGACAGCTTTCGGTGGCTCCGCATGGGTCAGCATTGCCTCGTCTACCGGAAAATACAGACGCAGCGTTGTGCCAACACCTTCTTCGGTATAGATCCGCGCCGCGCCGCCCGACTGTTTGGCAAAGCCATAGACCATCGAAAGACCGAGCCCTGAACCCTTGCCCTCTTCCTTGGTGGTAAAAAACGGGTCCATTACGCGGTCACGAATACTCGATGGCATGCCAATGCCATTGTCCGTTATGGCAATACTGACGTAGCGGCCAGGCAGCAAGCCGTCATAGGACATGTTGGCCAACTCATCGACGACCAGATTGCGGGTTTCAATGGATATTTTCGGGTCAGGCCGGCCGATCAACGCATCCCTGGCGTTGATGAAGATATTCAGCAAGGCAACTTCTGCCTGGGTCGGGTCGATACGGCAGTTCTTCAATGCCGGATCCAGATCGGTTTCGATCGTCACGTGCGGCCCGAACGTACGCTCGATCAAGGGCTCTGTGCTGGAAACCAGGCCATTGAGGTTGAGCACCCGTCCCTGCAGTTTTTGTTTACGGGCAAATGCCAGTAATTGCTTGGTCAGCGTACTCGCGCGTTCGACAGCAGACTTGGCGTGATGAACGCTACGCTGGACACGCTGCACATCAATGGTGGGCTTCTCTGCAGCGCTACCGATCAAATCAATATAGCCCCCCATGACTTGAAGCAGGTTATTGAAGTCATGGGCGATGCCTCCGGTAAGCTGCCCCAGGGCTTCCATTTTCTGCGCCTGACGCAAGGCATCCTCAGCATCCCGACGTCGACTGATATCCAGTTGCGACGCAAAGAAATAGATCAGGTCTCCGGCATCGTTATAAACCGGAGAAATAAACAAGGCATTCCAGAACGTAGAGCCGTCCTTGCGGTAATTGAGAATTTCAGTGGAGATATCGACACGCTCGTCAATCGCTTCACGAATGGACTGCACCACGGCCCGATCCGTTTCCGGCCCCTGAAGAAACCGGCAGTTGGTACCGATGATTTCTTCTGACGAATAGCCCGTCATTTCCAGAAACGCGCGATTGGAAAAAATGATCGGGTTGTCCGCACGGTTGGGGTCCGTCACGATCATTGGCATCCGTGTCGTTTCCACCGCCGCAAAAAAGATATCTTTTCCCTGATGCTGGATATCTCCCGTTGCAGCATTGTCGACACGGGCTTTTTCTTCCGACACTCCAGAAACTCCACACATATTGGTTGGGTGTAATACACGTTCTCAAAGCTAGGACTGGCGGAGCCTTGAAAGGGTTCTCAGATTTTGGACAAAAAACGAATTATATTCATATGAGGGGCTAAACACTCAAAAAGCGTTCACGCCGAGAGCCGATTTTTCGTCCTTTTGTCGAATGAGAGCCGCAAATTCACTCGCACTCTCGCGTAACGCCACCTGCAAAGGGTGAAAGGAGGCCCGTTTGCCCTGCCCGTCTGCATAACCCAACAGGCCTGTCGGGCAGTATCGGGCGTCGTCCCAGCCCGGATAATCGAGAATGGGGTACCAGCAGATGCCTTCTACCGGTAAGCCTGCCCTGACAGCCTTGCTGACCTCGGCACAAATGTAATTGAACCAGGGCAAACGCTGAACATCTTCGGCACCGGTTTCAGAAATCAATATCGATCTTGCGTACCGTGTATGCAGCTCGCTCAACATGCCCTGAAAAGGCCTGTATTGCGGGTCGTCCTGAGTGAGCTTTCGACCCTTGAATTGCCATTGGTTATGAGGGTAGAAGTTGACGCCCAACACATCCAGATACTCGGATCGGCCGCCCAGCCCAGGCAATTGCCGCCCGGATAAAAGATCCCAGGCTTCAAACTGCGCTTGCCTATAGCACTCTGCTGCCGCTATTTGCGCACTACCGCGCGTAGCCGGTACGACATGAATCAATGGTTCGGCCTGAATAAAACGCGCGCCTGGCTCTATTGCACGTATCGCCTCTATCGCCGCAATGCTGGCCCGGACCAGTTGCTGTTTGAGTTCCATGCCGCGCTGCCGACTACCGGGGTTGAAATAAGCAACTTCACCTCCCGCCCAGCTCCAGAACGAAATTTCATTGATTGGCGAATAAAAAGGGGCGGTCTCCCCTTCGTCTTTGACTACCTGAGCCACTGCAGCGGCAAAACGCGCAAAGCGCTCGACAAACTCCGGCCGCCAGATATCCAGATCATCAGGATAACCGTAATGGCATAAGTCCCAGATAACCTGAGTGCCCTGACGCCGCGCGGCTCGTAACATGGGCAGAAAACTGCTCCAGTCGTAACAGTTCGGGCTGGTTTCAATCAGGTGCCAGCGCATACCGTCACGCACGGTACGTATTCCGTGCTCCGCCATTGCGGCAAAATCTTCCGGTGCCCATCGGTCGTGCCCAGTGGAGCCAAGCAGATCGAGTCGCACGCCGTCGCGTCGTCGATGGCTGGCACACTCGAATCCGCCTATGAAGAAGCTGTCAAACAGACCGCCCATACTCAACCTCGCGCAGGTTGTTCAATCGGTTCGGCAATCTGCTCCGGCAACTCATGAGCCAGCCGCTGGTACAGCGCCAATGCCTGACCGACAACCTGGTCCATGTTGTAATACTTGTAAGTACCGAGCCGCCCAAGAAAAGTCACCTGATTCGACTCATCGGCCAAGGCTTTGTAACGCTTGTACAACTCCGCGTTTTCCGGTCGCGGAATGGGGTAGTAAGGGTCGCCCTCGGCACTCGGGAATTCATAGCTGATACTGGTCTGGGCATGCAGTTGACCGGTGAGGTGCTTGTATTCCGTAATACGCGTATGAGCAACTGCCTCATCCGGATAGTTGACCACGGCCACGGATTGAAACTGTGCCTGATCAACGGTCTTGTGCTCGAAACGCAACGACCGATATGGAAGACGGCCATAGCAATAATCGAAGTATTCATCGATCGGCCCGCAGTAGATCAGGTGCCGATACTGCACGGCCCCGCGTATATCGGCAAAGTTGACCCCCAGTGCCACGTCGATAAGCGGGTGATCGAGCATCCGTTCAAACAGGTGCGTATAGCCATGCAGCGGCATTTTCTGGAAGGTATCCGTGAAGTAGCGATTGTCCGAAGTGGTAAGGGTAGGCACTCGAGAGGTGACCGACCTGTCCAGTTGCGACGGGTCCAGCCCCCATTGTTTGCGGGTGTAGCCACGAAAAAACTTCTCGTACAACTCCCGGCCCACCTGATTGATCACAACGTCTTCGGAGGTTCTTATCATCTCCACCGGCTCGGCCCGGCTGGCAAGAAAGGCTTCGGCTTGTTGCTCATTCATCTGCAAACCGTACAAGCTGTTGAGCGTATCGAGGTTGATCGGAATAGGTAGCAATTGGCCATCCACGCTGGCAAGCACACGGTGTTCGTAGTCGCGCCATTCGGTAAATCGCGAAAGGTATTCCACAATGCGCTCGGCATTGGTGTGAAAGATATGCGGCCCGTATTGATGAACCAATACCCCGGCGCTGTCCAGGTGATCGTAAGCGTTACCCGCAATGTGTGGACGTCGGTCGATCAGCAAAACGCGTTTACCCAACCCGGCTGCCAGCCGCTCCGCCACTACACTTCCCGCAAAACCTGCACCGACGATCAGAAAATCATAATGCGTCTCTGCAAATGCGGCTGATTGAGGATTTATCCGAGGCATTGGGTTTGCTCCCCGATAGTTACCAGGCCGATTTGCGCCTTCATGGCAGCGCACGTGTTGTCCCAGGACTCACCGGCCAGCACTGCATCAACCTTACGCAGAAAATCAGCAGGATCCCTATGCGCCAGTGCCTCGCGAATCGCGCGCACAAACGCATCGGTATCATCGGCAATTGCGACGACACCGGATTCACCATAAGTTCTGACAACGTCGGCAATCCGGGTTGATACCACTGGACAACCGCCAGCCAGGTACTCTGGCGTCTTGGTCGGGCTGATAAAACGTGTGGAATCGTTCAGGGCAAACGGCATCAATGCTACATCCCAGCCAGACAGATAGGCTGGCAAATCGCGATAAGGCTTGCTGCCCAGATAATGAACATTGTCCATGTGCGGCAGGGTTGCCGGATCGATTTTCACCACGGGGCCGATCAAAATGAAATGATTTGCCATGTGGGCTGTGATTCCGCCACTTCTCGAATCAGTTCAATATCGAAACGCTCATCAATGACGCCAAAATAGCCCAGCCTTGGGTGGGGAATGCAGTGTTGATCCTCCGGAACGGCAAGCACGTTGCGGGCGGCTGCAAAATGCCCGATATCGACGCTGCTGGGCATGGAGTGTGCATTTGCATGCTGTAGGCGCTTGGCCTCCCAGAGGCTGAAGCCGCCGGTAAAGACAACATCTGCGCGCTTCATCAGCGCTTGCTCCTGCTCGACAAGCTCTGGCGGCGCATCTTTGAATGCAGACAGCTCGTCCATGCAATCGAAGATCGTCACTTGCGCACGGAGGTGATCGGTAAATACCAGGCTCATCGGGGTGAAATACCACAGCAGCAGGTCGCCAAATTGTTGCGCATCCATAAAGCCATCCAGCAACGTGCGCTGTGCAGCTATGACCTGGTCAGGCTGCATCTGCAAAGGCAGGTGCGGCACCAGTACGGTGACACCGCATGCTTGCGGCAGTGACTCAAGCCAGATGCGAGGCGAGTCTGAAAGAGCAGGCTCCTCAAGAAACAACACCTGATAATCCTGCGCCATGCGCGACATGATGTGCTGCGGGCGCTGATACACAAACCCCCACCTGAGGTGGGACAGGCACAGCAGCAGCGGTCTGACTGCTGCCTCGACCCTGGTTAAGACTGACGTTGCGGATTGAATGTCCTGGACACCGTTCATGAAGTTTCCCTTTTGCTAAAGTCCTGGATGAAACTGAAGGGCTCTGTAAAGGGCTGAACTTCGACGGCATTCATGATGAGGATGTGAGTTGGCGGCTGTTGCATGCATGGACAATCACGTGCATAGAGCAACTATAGATATTCTCATTGGTTTCGAGCACGCGCTCGGACCGCTGTTCACTGATTCCGATAAAGGGTATGCGCCGTCGGGAATGAACCGTTGAACTCGGCGGTACAAATACGCCCCTAGTCTTGAGCGAATGTTTTTTGGCACCTGCGGTACGTTTTCCCCACGCGGTGGTCTGGTCCTGATTTTCGCAAGCAAGGCTCCTCTGTCGTCCTGTTGATAAAGGTCACGACGTCGAGCCCTCAGCGCGCCTCTTACCTAGGCGGCGAACATCCAGGAAGGATAATCATGATTCTGGTTACCGGTGGTGCGGGATACATTGGCGCTCACGTTGCGCTTGAATTGCTTGAAGATGGCCACGATGTCGTGGTGCTTGATAACTTGTGCAACAGTTCGCGAGAGACGTTGAGCCGGGTGGAGACACTCAGCGGGCGACAGGTGGACTTCATCCACGGCGATATACGCAGCAAAGCGACGTTGAACCGGCTATTCGCCCGCCACCCTGTGAACGCTGTGGTGCATTGCGCCGGGCTCAAGGCCGTGGGCGAAAGCGTCAGAGAGCCGTTGCGCTATTTCGAGACCAACGTGAGTGGCAGCGTAAACCTCTGTCAGGCGATGGCGCAGGCAGGCGTGTTCAACCTTTTGTTCAGCTCATCAGCGACTGTATACGGCGACTGTGAACAAATGCCGCTGGATGAGAACTGCCCACTGGGTTTACCGACCAATCCTTACGGGCATTCCAAACTGATGGCCGAGCATGTGATGAAAAGCGTCGCTCGCTCGGATCCACGCTGGTCCATCGGGCTGCTGCGCTACTTCAACCCCATTGGTGCCCATTCTTCCGGATTACTGGGCGAGTCGCCCTGCAACACGCCGAATAACCTGCTGCCCTTCCTGCTGCAGGTTGCCAATCGACGACGCCCTGCCCTGCACATTTTTGGCACCGACTACCCCACGCCGGACGGCACAGGTGTGCGTGATTACCTTCACGTAGTGGATCTGGCCGAAGGCCACTTGAAGGCGCTGGACAGAATACGCAGCGAACAAGGCGTATCCGTCTGGAATCTGGGAACCGGACAGGGTTATTCAGTCCTCGAGGTGGTGCACGCTTTCGAACGTATCTCCGGCAAAACCGTGCCTTTGATCTTTGAGCCGCGCCGGGCCGGGCCGGAGACATTGCGGTGTGTTGGTCGGATCCGGGGAAAGCATTGCGTGAGCTGGATTGGCGCGCCAGGTTCAACCTTGATTCGATGCTCACTGACGCCTGGCGCTGGCAGTGCATGAACCCACAGGGTTATATGCCGACAGCACTGGTCAGTTGAAGTGCGGCCAAAGGTGTAAAGTGGCGGGGAATTACCCTCGCAGCAGGCTGCTGTGCGCTAAAAATTGGCCGGTGTGTTGGAACTGATGATCTCGGCCTCGTCCTGGCCAATGTTGCGGAAGCGGTGTGGCAAGGTGGTCGGGAAGTAATAACCGTCCCCGGGACCGAGAATATTGACCTGCCCATCGATGGTCAGCTCCACGGTGCCGCGCGTCACCAGCCCGCACTCCTCGCCTTCGCTGTGGACGATGGGCTCTTCACCCGAATCTGCGCCCGGCGCGTACTGCTCGCGCAGAAAACGCATCTGGCGGCTCGGCAGGGTTGCGCCGACCAGCAGCAGGCGAACACCGTTACGCCCCAGGTCAGGCTGGTCGCCGGCGCGGAATACATACTGATCCTGCCCCGGTGGCTGGTCGAAGGTGAAGAAATCCGCAAGCGTCATGGGGATGCCCTCAAGCAGCTTCTTCAACGAGCTTATAGAGGGGCTGACACGATTTTGCTCAATCAGGGAAATCGTGGCATTGGTCACACCACTGCGTCTGGCGAGTTCGCGCTGTGACAGCTTGTAGCTTTCACGCACCAGTTTGAGTCGTGCTCCCGTATCCATAATGGCCTTGTGTGAAAGATATCCGATGAGTGAAGCAAAGCCCAGTTGGAATGGATTGTCCATCGCCCAAGGCCGCAAAGCCGGATATTAAATCACGTTTGCCAGCAACACTCAGCAGCTCATCGCACTACCTGCCCTGACGGTTCCGGGCATACGCCAGGCAGGCTTCACGGAATGCCGTGAACAGGTTCAGCGACACAGGGTTGTTCATGAACTCCCACTCCGGGTGCCACTGCACACCCAGCACAAAGCCTGGCGCACCGGGCAGGGAAACCGCTTCCACCAGACCGTCGGGTGCCAGTGCTTCCGCGCGCAGATCCGATGCCAGACGATCGATACCCTGACTGTGCAGGCTATTGACCTCGAACCCCGGCGCCAGCCCGAGCGCCTCCAGCAACCCGCCAGATTGCACCTGCACCGGGTGTTGCGGCGCGTACTGCACGGCCAGCACATCGCTTTGCGGCTCACGGTGATCCAGATAACCGGGCAATTCCTGGACCCGCTGATGCAGGCTGCCGCCCAGTGCAACATTCAGCTCCTGAAAACCACGACAGATGCATAACACCGGCACACCCTGGGCGATAGCGGCCCTGAGCAGCGGTAATGTTGTGCGATCCCGAAACACGTCGTGGGCAGTGCCTTCCACGCTTGCCGGGCCGTTGTAATGATGCGGCTCGACATTGGACGGCGAGCCGGTAAACAGCAAACCGTCCAGTGAGGCCAGCAACTGCGCAGGCTCGGTGGGCACGTCGAGCGCGGGCAGAATGACCGGGACACCCGCAAACGCAGCCGCCTCGACATATTTATCGCCTGCGGTGTGAGAGGAGTACTTGCCCAACTGCTGACGGCAGGCAGTAACGCCGATCAAGGGAGGTCGTGACATACATTGAGTCCTTGTGAATCTGGTGAGCCAGCACGTCAATATGACGCTATCCAGGCGGGATAAAACCAGTCTAGGATAGTCATCTACGCAACAAACATAGGCATTCAGGCAAAGGAACAATGCAGCGATGCAATATGAAATCACCCATGCCGATCTTGCCCTGGTATTGGCGCTGGTACGCGGCCGGACCTTGGCGCGTGCTGCAGATCTGCTGCACGTTGATATTTCGACAGTGTTCCGCTCGATCCGACGTCTGGAGTCAGCCCTCGGTGCTGCGCTGTTTGAAAAGAACCGCCGCGGCTACATTCCGACGGATGCCGCCCAGGCCATGGCCGAGCAGGCGGAACACGCCGAACAGGCACTCGCCGCTGCCCGTATTGCCTTGCAGCAAGGCGAACAGGTGGTCAGCGGTACGGTACGCCTGACGTGCACCGACGCGGTATTGCACAGCCTGCTGCTGCCAACGCTCGCGGACTTCATGCCGCAGTACCCTGCCCTCACGCTGGAACTGGCCACCTCCAATGCGTTCGCCAACCTCAGCCGTCGTGACGCCGACATTGCGTTGCGCCTGACCAATACCCCGCCCGAACACCTGATCGGACGATGCCTGGGCAGCGCGGACTACTTCATTTGTGGCCGCCCAGAATACCGCGACGCACTGACGCACAGCCCCGCCTCCATTCCCTGGATCAGCCCGGACGACTCGATGCCCGACCACACCTCGGTGATCTGGCGTAAACAGGCGTTCCCGGCGGTGAGCCCGCGCTATCGCTGCAGCAACATGTCGGCGGTCTCTCAATTGGTCGCTGCCGGCCTGGGCGTGGCGGCCTTGACCGATTTCACGATTCAGGGCCTTGGCTCAGTGGAAAGGTTGAGTGAACCACTGCAAGGGTGCAGCACCGATCTGTGGCTACTGACCCGTCCCGACTGCCGCGCATTGCGCTCCGTGCAGACCCTTCTGGAAGCACTCGCGCCCCGTCTGCGAGCAGCATTGCTGGCGTCCAGATCCGCCTGATCGCCAGCCTGTGGATCCATTAAACAATAGTTAATAAAATTAATCATTGGATTAATCTCGATCCTGTGGCATTAATAATCACGAGGAAAAGAACATGATTCATTCTGTGGATCCATAAGACCAATAATCGAACCGTGGAGAACCGTCATGCACCCGAAAAATGCGTGGTACGTCGCCTGTACAGCGGATGAAGTCGCCGACAAGCCTCTGGGCCGGCAGATCTGCAACGAAAAGATGGTCTTCTATCGCGACCAGAACCAGCAAGTTGTCGCCTTGGAAGATTTCTGCCCGCACCGCGGTGCTCCGCTGTCGCTGGGTTATGTCGAGAACGGCCAACTGGTATGCGGTTATCACGGGCTGGTGATGGGCGGCGATGGCAAGACCGCCGCGATGCCCGGCCAGCGTGTTCGAGGCTTCCCCTGCAACAAAACCTTCGCAGCGGTCGAGCGCTACGGCTTCATATGGGTCTGGCCTGGCGACCGGGAGAAGGCCGATCCGGCGCTCATCCACCATCTGGAGTGGGCGGTCAGCGACGAATGGGCCTACGGTGGCGGTCTGTTTCATATTCAGTGCGACTACCGCCTGATGATCGACAATCTGATGGACCTCACCCACGAAACCTACGTGCATGCGTCGAGCATCGGCCAGAAGGAAATCGACGAAGCAGCGCCTGTCACGACAGTCGAAGGCGAGGAAGTCATTACCGCGCGCCACATGGAAAACATCATGCCGCCGCCGTTCTGGCAGATGGCGCTGCGTGGCAACAACCTGGCCGATGACGTGCCAGTCGATCGCTGGCAGATCTGCCGCTTCACCCCGCCCAGCCATGTACTCATCGAGGTAGGCGTAGCACACGCGGGCAAAGGCGGCTATCACGCGCCTCACGAGTTCAAGGCCTCGAGCATCGTTGTCGACTTCATCACGCCAGAGACCGACACCTCGATCTGGTACTTCTGGGGCATGGCGCGCAACTTCAACCCGGCTGACGAGCAACTGACGGCCACCATCCGCGAGGGGCAGCGCAAGATCTTCAGCGAAGACCTGGAGATGCTTGAACGCCAGCAACAGAACCTGCTTCAGCACCCGCAGCGCAACCTGCTCAAGCTCAACATCGACGCCGGCGGTGTGCAGTCGCGCAAGATTCTGGAACGCTTGATCGCTGCCGAACGAACCAGCACAGCTGAACAGATTCCAGTAATGGCCACTAAATGACCGCCTGCTGCCAGCCCGAATGCGTTGAAAACAATCAGAAGTGACCCGTGCTGCGGTCACCCGAGGACATACCATGATCGACGTGACCGTGTTATCACGTAACGATGAAGCGCTGAATATCTGCAGTTTCGAGCTAGTGCGAGCCGATGGCGAGTTGCTGCCGCCTTTCACGGCAGGCGCACACATTGACGTGCACTTGCCTGACGGGCTGATCCGCCAGTATTCGCTGTGCAACGCACCGAACGAGCGTCATCGTTACCTGATTGGTGTCCTCAACGATCCGGCTTCACGCGGCGGCTCGCGCAGCCTGCATGAGCAGATTCAATCAGGCGCGCAACTACGCATCAGCGAGCCGCGCAACCTGTTTCCGCTGGCCGGGAACAGCCGTCGCACGCTTCTGTTTGGCGGCGGCATCGGCATCACCCCCATTCTGTGCATGGCTGAACAGCTTGCGCTGGAGGGTGCCGATTTCGAATTGCACTACTGTGTTCGTTCCGTCGAGCGCGGCGCGTTTATCGAGCGCCTGAAGCGTTCATCATTTGCCGACCGGGTCACGCTGCACCTTGATGAACAGCCCACTACCGCGCTGGATGCTGCCAATGTACTCGCCCAGCCGCAACCCGATACCCATCTGTATGTGTGCGGACCGGGCGGTTTCATGCAACACATCCTCGACAGCGCCCGTGCTGCCGGCTGGCCTGAAGACAATCTGCACCGGGAGTACTTTTCTGCAGAGCCGGCGGACACCAGCAATGACGGCAGCTTTTCTATCGAGATTGCCAGCACCGGCCAGGTACTTGCCGTTCCTGCCAACAAGACGGTCGCCCAAGTGCTCGAAAGCCACGGCATCGATATTCCGCTGTCGTGCGAACAAGGTGTGTGTGGCACATGCCTGACGCGCGTCCTCAAGGGCATTCCGGATCATCGGGATCTGTTTCTGACTGAAGACGAGCAGGCGCTCAACGATCAGTTCACGCCATGCTGCTCACGCTCGAAAACCCCATTGCTGGTGCTCGATATCTGATCAGTCCGAGCGCTGGATGACCTTCATGCGCTCGTTCAAACCGGCACCGAAAATCTCCGCGTAGCGCAGGGTAGCATTGGCATGCTCACGCATGATCGCCTCGGCACGAGCGCCCTGCCCGCTCACTAACGCATCCACCACCGCGTGATGCTGCATGTGGGCGAAATTGAAGCGCCGGTATTCGCGAATCAGGTTATCGCGATCCACTGCCAGCGCCGTCACCGAGGCAAAAGGCAGGTGGTCGTTGCGTGCCAGCGCATCGGCAATGGCGCGATTACCGCTGCCCGCCACGATCACTCGATGCAGGCGCATATTCATGTCGTGATAGACCTCAAGATCATCCTCAGTGACATAACCCTTTTCGAACAGCGCATCGCCCTGCACCAGGCAGGCTTCAAGCTCGTCCCGAGCCTCCTGCGTCAAGCCACGTTCGGCCATCTGCCGCGCCGCCAGACCTTCCAGAACACCACGCACGTCGACCGCACCGGCGATTTCCATCGGCGTGATCGAGCGCACCTGAAAACCGCGCCCGCCAAAGGGCACCAGCAGGCCTTCCTGCTCCAGGGTACGAAACGCCATACGCACCGGCATGCGCGACACGCCGAACAGCTCGGCGGTCGGCACTTCCATCAAGCGCTCGCCGGCCGCCAGCTCGCCTGACGCAATCATCTTGCGCAACGCAACAAGAATGGTCTGCCCGGGTTTGCTCATTGACAGGATTCCGTGGAGATCGAAAAACGCATCTTACTCCACGTACACAGGGGAATGGTTCAAGCGCAGTCGATCAGATCCGGCACGAGGCTGCATAACCGAAGGTGCGCTCCTCATCCGGCGTTTCGATCCACACCAGGGTTTGTTCAAAACTGATCGGTGGACTGTAGAAATAACCCTGCACCATCGTGCACCCAAGGCTGGTCAGTGCATTCAGCTCATCCTGCGTCTCGACGCCTTCAATCACGCAGCCAAGAGACATGTCCAGACTCAAGGCAACCAGCGATTTCACGATCTTGTAGCTCGCCGGATTGTCATGCACACCGGTTACAAAACTGCGGTCAATCTTCAGCTTGGTCAGCGCCAGCGCGTGCAGCTGACTGAGGCTGGAGTACCCGGTGCCGAAATCATCCAGCGAGATACCGCAACCCAGTTGCCGGAACTGTGCAATAGCCTGCTGTACCTGGGCAATGTCCTGCATGACCGCCGTTTCGGTGATTTCCAGATCGAGCCGTGAGGCATCAAAACCGCTGTTTTCGATGATCTCGACAATGGTACTGACACTTTCCCAGGTCGCGCAGTCGTGCGCCGACAGGTTGAACGACAGTCTGATGGGCGCCGGCCATGACAAGGCCCTCTTCAATGCATGAGTCAACAAGGGTGCGGTGAGCTTGTTGATCATGCCGATTCGCTCGGCAATCGGAATGAAATGCGCAGGCGATACCGAGCCCAGTTCCGGACTTTTCCAGCGGGCCAGAGCCTCGAAAGCCACCGTTTCGCGTGTGCAGCTTTCAATGATCGGCTGAAACAGCACGTAGAACTCGGTCTCCAGATTCGCACGCCGCAATGCCTGCTCGGTTACGCCATCGGCGTGCAACTGCTCGCGGTGGCTGGCGGAGAACAGGCAGGTAGTTCCGGGGTTATGGTCTTTGCCCTGATAAAGCGCGTAGTCGGCAAACTCGAACAGTTGGGTGGCATTGTCTGCAGTGGCCGGAAACGTAGCGAAGCCCAAAGTTGCGCCAATCTGGATGGGCATGTCCGACAGCTCGAAGCTTTCATGCATCAGTTCACACAGGTGTTTACCAAACGCCAGCAATGCATCGTTGCTGATATCACCCTTGATAACCAGAGCGAACTCGTCACCGCCCAGTCGCGACACATGCACTGTATCGCTGGAGGCACTGGTCAAACGTTCGGCTACCAGCATCAGCAGACGGTCGCCGGTACGATGCCCATAAAGGTCATTGACTGGCTTGAACCCGTCCAGATCCAGCACGCCGACCGCCAACCCGGTGCGCTGCGCCAGCGCCTCCTGCATGGCCGTGTCCAGTGTCTGAAAGAACTGTCGGCGGTTGGGCAGCCCCGTCAAACTGTCCTGATTGGCCAGCAGAAGGTTCTCATTGCTCAGTTGCTCGGTTCTTATCTGCACATTCACCAGGCTGGTGAAATCGCGGTATTGATACTGAAGAATGATCAGCATGCCAATCGACACCAGCACGATGTTCACTGCTGTGGCGATGAAAGTAATGTTGTGCGTCGACGCGAAAAAAATAACAAACGCAGTGTTGACTACAACTGCAGTGGTCAACGCCGCAGGCCGCAAGTGCATCATGCAGAAGATGCAGACAATCACGGTGATGCCCATGAAAAATGCCACGTGCGCCTGGGCATAGGCATCGCCATAGGGATAAAGCGACAGCGACCAGGCGGCGAAACCGGCAGCGATCACGCCTGCCAGTCCGTTGGTCCCGCGCAGCGTCGCCAGAATGGTGGTTGGCGCGGGTGGCGGCCGGTTTACCGTGAGCAGCCACTTGCGCGCACGAATAGCGCAAACAATAGTGAGCAGCGCCGGAACCAGCAGGGTCAGCCACATCGGAGCAGTTGCCCAATGGGTGAATGCCAACGCCCAGGTGTTGACCAGCAGCACGAAATACATCAATGGCAGCTGTCGGGACAACGCAACGTATTGGGCCTGCAACAGCCTGGGATTATCAGCGGGTACAGACATCACGGTGCGCAAGGCACTCACTAGTTTTTTCAGCATCGCAAGGCTTCTCTGTCACTACAGTCAAAGCGCACGTGGCTTGCTGCTCATCATGTGAGCCAATTAATGATCGGCCCACTTGTCATGCTCTCGGCAGGTGTGATTAATTCTTTACGGTAAAACCGATCCATGCGTCGGTTTAATGGAAATAAACAGGCGATACCCTTTTCGAGCAGGTGCTCGGGTATATCTAAAACGCTTGCAAACTCCTCTTTTCAATCGTCCCCTATGGGCAGGGAGCATTACCATGAACAGGAAAGTCATTATCGATACGGACATGGGCTGGGACGACGTACTGTCCATCGCCTACCTGATGAAAAGGCCGGACATCGACATCGTCGGTATCACGGTCACTGGATGTGGCGAAACGGATCTCGGCTGGGGCGTCATCATCGCGCAGCATTTACTGGGCATTGGCAACCGTCTCAGTACTGTTGTGGCAAAAGGCACCGATAAGCCACTTGAGTACGACAACCGGTTTCCACAACCATTCAAAAACGATATGAATGACATCATGGGCCTTCTGGGAACGCTCAATCCGGCTGCCTTGCCGGCGTTATCAAACCTTCCCGCGTGGGAGTTCATGTATCAGGCCGTGAAGAACAGCCAGGATAAAATCAC
Source organism: Pseudomonas syringae group sp. 26L6 (assembly GCF_032587815.1). Taxonomy (NCBI): domain Bacteria; kingdom Pseudomonadati; phylum Pseudomonadota; class Gammaproteobacteria; order Pseudomonadales; family Pseudomonadaceae; genus Pseudomonas; species Pseudomonas syringae group sp. 26L6. Next base: position 90,594 of record NZ_JAWHPJ010000012.1, on the reverse strand, counting down.
TGTTCTTTCGCTGGGTGGCTTTACCAACATTGCGAAGATGCTCTCACTGAGTAACCAACCCGCAGACTTCCAGATGATCGAGCAGATCGTCGCCATGGCTGGGGCTGTCTATGTTGACGGTAACGTCGCCGCCTTGAACGGCGCTCAAAAGGAATGGGATCAGGGTGAGGCCTACAGCAGTAACCACTACGCAGAATGGAATGTGTTCGTCGACCCTGTCGCGGCCGATACCGTTTTTCAGTCGAGCCTGCCATTGACCCTGGTCCCGCTGGACGTCTGCAACCAGGTCATTCTCGACGCGAGCTACTCGCAAAAAATTACGGCGAGCGACCCTGTCGCCTTGCTGGTCAAGCAAGTGCTTGAAACCAAATCAGGCACGCACGCCGAAGGTTATCCGGTACCGATATTCGATCCGCTGGCAACGATGCTGATGGCAGGCGGTATTGAAGCGACGAAAATTGATGAGCAGTTTCTGTCCGTCAACACGAGCATTACACCGCAGGACAATCACTGCGGACAGATACAACTACAAGGCAGCGGTTCGCGAACCATCACCTCCGTGCTGGGTGTGTCACAGTTCGCGTTCAGCGCGAATTTTGCTCAGGTCATCAACAACCGGACATGAACCAGGCGCGACCTAGACTCAGTTCGCCGCCACCTGAGCCCTATCGGCTTGCATAACCAGCGCTTTGAGCGATGCATCGAATTGTTTCAGCGCATTGACCTGCAGCTCACGCTGCTGGTCAATCTGTGCGGCAATTTCTGGAGCAGCTTTGCCCTGCACCCAGACCGAGGTCATCTCCTTGACCACCTCACCTTCTGCCTTGCCGATGTATTGCAGATTGGTGTCATAAAACCGGGCCATGAACCGCGCTTCGACCTGACTATTGCGCTTGCTTACCAGACGGTTGTAGGTATCAAGCATCACCACCACGTCGGGGCGCGCTTTCATCAGCGCGTCGAGGTTGTCGTAAACGGTCACCGAGGCGAATTCTTTCTGCAATGAGCCTACCAGCCAGTCGGTTGCCAGTTTCGGGTCCGAACTGCTGATGAATGCATTGCGGATACGCGAATCGAGCGCGCCGTTCTGTCCGCTCCTGAGCGCTACCGAGTGATAGTTGTTCAGGTACTGGAGGTTACTGACGGTGTTTTCGCTGTACAACACCCCCACTGACTGAGTGTGTTGCAGACTGGAGGCGCTGTCGGCCACCGGCATGAAGTGGCAAGACTGCTCTGAGACCGTAGAGACTGACGAGACGGCAGCATTGGCTGGCGCAGTGAGCATCATGCTGGTGCTTAGCACGGCAGCAAACGTCAACAGGTTAAACATTCTCATCGCGTCGTCTACCTTTGGAGCAGGTGGCTATGGCGCCATCCTCCTCCTTTGCCGGAAAAACAGAACTTGCCTTGCTTGATGATGACTATCGACTGAATGAATGATAGTTGATGCCAACGCACTGCAAGGTTTTTCGCGTCAATTTTCATCCACCCTGACAGCCGCGCGAATGGCCTTTAGCAGCATCCGGCACGCTGGATTGTCATTGTCGGCACGCCAGACCAGATGCAACTCGCTCTGCACACCCTCGCCCAGGTCAATGTCACGAAATACGACGTCCTTGAACACCACATTGGTCGCACAGCGCGGCACCAGTGCCAGGCCCATGCCGGCGTTGACCAGTGCCAAAATAGTCAGTGACGACCCAAGCCATTGGACATACTCCGGCGCAACTCGTGCGGAACGAAACATACCGGTCAGCAGTTCGTTGAACGGTGGATAGGCCGAATGCGAATACATCAGAAACGGCGCGCCTTCCAGGTCCGCCACCGTAACTGAATCAGCGTGAGCCAGCCGATGATTGCCCGGCACCGCCAGCACGAATGGCTCTCGCACCAGGCATTCGCTCTCGTAGCCGGGCTGAAACAGCGGCGCTCGCACGATCCCCAGGTCAATGCGTCGCGCCCTGAGCGCTTCGTGCTGCTGATAGGTGTTCATTTCAGTCAGGGAAATCTTCACCTGCGGCTGCTTGAGCCGCGCCTCGGCGATCACTCTGGGCAGAAATTCGTACACCGCGCTGCCGACAAAACTGATGGTCACCGAACCAATATCGCCTTCGGCAAAGCGCCGCGCGGAGATGGCTGCCTGCTGCGCGCGCTCCAGCAACGTCTGCGCTTCAATGAAGAACGCCCTGCCCGCTGCGGTCAGGGCCACACTGCGGGTGCTGCGCGTGAACAGCTCGACACCCAGATTGTGCTCCAGTATCTGGATTTGCCGGCTCAGCGGAGGCTGGGTCATATTCAGCCGTTCGGCAGCGCGCCGGAAATTGAGTTCCGTGGCCACCGTGGTGAAGCAGCGCAGTTGAGAAAGCTCGAACATTGATCCACTCCCGGTATCAATCAAGTCATTAACTGGATTGGACGGGAATAATACACCCCCTCATGATCGACTCATCCCCAAAAAAACAATGAATGGGAGTCGCCCTTGAATACCGTCCCTGGCACTACGGACCCCACGGTGCTTGCCCGTGCGGCCTCCAAGGTGAAACGCCACGTGTTGCCGCTGTTTGTGGTGATGTTCATCGTCAATTACATCGACCGGGTCAATATCGGTTTTGTACGCAGTCATCTGGAAACCGATCTGGGCATCGGTGCGGCGGCCTACGGGCTGGGCGCCGGATTGTTCTTTGTCGGCTATGCACTGTTCGAAGTACCTTCCAACATGCTGTTGCAGCGCTACGGTGCCCGCGCCTGGCTGACCCGCATCATGTTCACCTGGGGCGCGGCCGCGATGGCCATGGCGTTCGTTCAGGGTGAAACCAGTTTCTACGTGCTGCGTTTCATTCTGGGTGCCGCCGAAGCTGGCTTCTTTCCCGGCATCATCTATTACTTCACCCAATGGTTGCCTTCCAGCGATCGCGGCAAGGCCATGGCGCTGTTTCTCAGTGGCTCGGCAATCGCTTCGGTAATTTCCGGCCCGGTATCCGGCGCGCTGCTGGGCATCGAGGGCCTGAGTCTGCACGGCTGGCAGTGGATGTTCCTGATCGAAGGCTTCGCTTCCATAGTGCTGTGCGGATTCGTCTGGTTCTGGCTGCAATCACACCCGCATGAAGCCACCTGGCTCAGCGATGAAGAAAAAACCGCACTCAGCACCGCCATCGCCGAAGAGCAACGTCTGCGCGAAGCAACTCAGACCGTCAGGCCATCGGTGTTTCGCTTGCTGGCCGACCGGCAGATCCTGCTGTTCTGCTTCATCTACTTTTCGGTGGCGCTGACCATTTACGGGGCTACCTTCTGGCTGCCAAGCATGATCCGCAAGATGGGCAGTTTCAGCGACTTTGAGGTCGGGCTGTTCAACTCGGTGCCATGGATCATCTCGATTGTGGCCATGTATGGCTTTGCCGCACTGGCGGCACGCTTCAAGCACCAACAGGCCTGGGTCGCTGTCACGCTGGTGATCGCCGCCGTCGGCATGTTCATGTCCACCATTGGTGGTCCGGTGTTTGCTTTTGTTGCCATCTGTTTCGCGGCAATCGGTTTCAAGGCCGCGTCTGCACTGTTCTGGCCGATCCCTCAGGGCTATCTGGATGCGCGCATTGCCGCAGCGGTCATTGCGCTGATCAACTCCATCGGCAACCTGGGCGGTTTCGTTGCTCCCACTACGTTCGGTTTTCTGGAGCAGACCACCGGTTCGATTCAGGGTGGTCTTTATGGACTGGCTGCCACCTCGTTGCTCGCTGCCGTCGTGATTTTCTTTGCCCGCACCACCCCGCGTGGTGACCTGCGCCGCCCGTCCAGAGATGAGCCAGCCAAATCCCACCGCGCCGTCGTACCTGGCACACCTTCCAGCCTCAAACCCTGATCACCGGGAGACCGCCCTTTGAAAATCATACGCGTGACCGTAACCCCTATCGCCTTTCGCGATCCGCCGCTGCTCAACGCCAGTGGCATCCATGAACCTTTCGCACTGCGCTCGATCATCGAAGTGGAAAGCGACAACGGTTACATCGGCCTCGGCGAAAGCTATGGCGACGCCCCGGCGCTGGCCATTCAGCAACAGGTGCAGAACCAGTTGATCGGGCTCGACCCGTTCAACCTCAATCAACTGCGCAGCATCGTTCAGGCGACGGTTGCGGCACACAAACCTGCCAGCCTGGCCGGTGCTGAACTGGCACCGGGCTCGCACGCCAGCAAGGCGGTAAGCAACGCTTATTCAGCATTCGAGGTGGCGTTTCTGGACCTGCAGGCACGTTCCATGAACCTGCCGTTGGTGGACCTGCTCGGCGGTGCCATTCGTGACCAGATACCCTTCAGCGCCTACCTGTTCTTCAAATACGCGCAGCATGCCGATGCGCCTTACGCACCCGACAGCTGGGGTGAAGCGCTCAGCGAAGAACAGATCGTCGCCCAGGCACGGCGCATGATCGAAGCCTACGGGTTCAAAAGCATCAAGCTCAAGGCCGGTGCGCTGGAGCCGGAACATGAGGTGTCCTGCATCAAGGCATTGAAAAAAGCCTTCCCCGGCTACCCGCTGCGCATCGACCCCAACGGCAACTGGTCGCTGGAAACCTCGATTCGCATGGCCGAGCTGCTGGGCGATGACCTGCAGTACTACGAAGACCCGACCCCTGGTCTGGATGGCATGTCGGAATTGCACAAGCGCACTGGCCTGCCACTGGCGACCAACATGGTCGTGACCGATTTCGATGAATTCCGACGCAGCGTGGCCCTCGACAGCGTGCAGATCGTACTCGCCGACCACCATTACTGGGGCGGCCTGCGCGACACCCAGGCGCTGGCGAAGATGTGCGACACCTTCGGCCTCGGTGTGTCAATGCACTCCAACTCGCATTTGGGGATCAGCCTCATGGCCATGGCCCACGTCGCTGCGTCCGTGCCCAATCTGGACTACGCCTGCGACACGCACTACCCGTGGCAGGAACCGGACGAGGAAGTCATCAAGGGCGGCAAGCTGCCGATTGTCGACGGCTGCGTCAGCATCACCCGCGCGCCGGGCCTTGGCCTTGAGCTGGATTACGACCAGCTCGGCAAGCTCAACGATCAGTACCACAGCTGTGGCATTCGTCAGCGCGATGATGTGAAGCAGATGCAGAAGTACCAGCCGCAATGGAGGGCTGTAAAACCAAGATACTGAGTACGTCCGGGCTACGTCAGTCAGGCCTTGGCGCAGAATTGGCCGGCGGGTAGACACTCGGCACATCCTGCCGGGTGCGACCACGGATCAAGGCTTCGGGGTTGCGGCTTATATAATCGGTCAGGACCCTCAACGAGCGGGCCGTACGTTGAACCTCGTCCATCGTCCGGTTGACCTGCTGGCGTACCGGCGAGTCTTCTGCAAGGGCCGCCCCGGCCATCTCCATCGTGCTTCGGGACTGCCCCAGAACAGTGTGAAGTTCGGGCACTACGTCTGCGTTGAACAGCTTGAACGTCTTGTGCGCTTCGTCAAGGCTGCCATTCAGATTGCCGGCGATCTCCTGCACCGGCAATTTGCTGACCTTGTCGATGATCTGCTGTACCTGCTCCTGCATTTTCTCCAACTCTCCCGGTACGGTGGGGATTATCAGCGGCCGTGCGTTGACATCGAATTGAACCGGCGCAGCGTTGGCAAAGAACCCCAGAGAAATATAAAGCTGGCCGGTCAGCAGACTCGCACTGCGAGGCTGTGCGCGCAGGCCCTGTTTGACGAAGTCGGCGATCAACTGCGCGGTACGCGAATCGTCGGGTGTACCCAATGTCTCTAGGATCTTTTCGTTGGCCTGCCCCAGGCGGTAAGGGTAGATCACCGCCCCCACAATGCTGGAAAAAGACTTGCTGGCTGCATCGTAGTCAAGATCGACAGAGACCACTCGCCCCAGATTTATGCCCATGAACTCGACGGGCGAATTGACTTCAAGACCACGCAAAGACTGCCTGAACATCATGCGGATATAACCCGGCTCGCCATCGGGAGGTGACAGCGCCTTTTGCTGATCCTCGAACAGCTTGAAACGTGCATGCTCTGCAGCCCTTGGCGCGCTCGAACCGTATCCTGGCTCAACGAAGGCCACACCTCCGGCCAGTAACGTCGAAACCGATTCAGTCTTTATCTTCAGCCCATCAGCATCAACCGTCAGGCCAATACCGCTGGCGTTCCAGAACCGTGTATCGGTGGTCACAAACCTGTCGTTGGGGGCATTGATGAAAATTTCCGCATCCACACCTTTGCCATCCTCGGACAAATGACAGGCAACCACTTGACCGACTTGAATGCGCCGATAATAGACAGGAGAACCGACATCGAGTGAGCCCATGTCCTCGGCGTGCAGGGTAAAACGTGTGCCTTTTGCGCCAAACGTAAGGGGTGGTGGGCTTTCCTGACCAATAAAGTGTTTTTTCGGGTGCTCGGACGTCCCGCTGTCTGCCGCGATATACGGCCCGGAAAGCAGGGTATCCACGCCGGACACGCCCTTGGCCCCGATACGCGGGCGCACCACCCAGAACATGGAATCCTCGGCAGTGAAGGCACGGGCGTCGGCATTCAGATCCACTGTCGCCACAACACCGGTACGGTCTTTGCTCAGGGTGACGGCCGACACCTCGCCGATCACGACATTTTTGACCTTGACTCTGGTCTTGTGGGCTTCAAGCCCTTCGGCGCTTTGAAAACTGATAAAAATTCTCGGCCCTTTCGACAGTGAGCTGCTAATCAGCAGCGATACGCATACCAGGGCAGCAATCACCGGAATCAGCCATACCGGCGAGGCACCGAATCGCCTTTTTCCAGTGATTGAAGCGCCAATTGTCGATGCAGAAACGGAACCTGAGCGATCAGACATTTTTTCCTCTGAGGCGCCCACACGGGGTCATGCCGACGGTTAATACTGTCGGCAGAACTCTGAACGTCGACTATCAATAAACCCTCAAGGAAATATCAAGATTTGATCAAGGCAGCGGGTCGAACTTCAATTCACTGAGGCTTTGCACCTTGTCTTCACGAACCATTTTGTATTCGGTATTCGGGCCGATCCACTGCGCCCAGATCGCGTCGATTTCACCTGCTGCTTCCATAGCACGCAGCGATTCGTTGACCTTGGCCAGAAATGCCGGCTCGCCCTGACGCATACCGGCACCGATAGGCTCCAGCGCCATCGGCTCCTTGGCGATTGCCAGCTCCACACCACTGGCCTTGGCCTGCCCGACCAGCTTGATCGCGGTCATGGTGTTGGTCACCAGGCCCACCACCTTGTTCTGTTGCAGCGCCATGTAGGCAGAACCGGTGTCCTGGAAGGTCACAGGCGTGGCATCAGCCAGCCGAATCGACTGCTCGGACGTAGAGCCTTTGGTCGAGCTGATGCGTTTGCCTTTGAAAAAGGATTTCGGTTGATCGGCATTGGCGGCGCGCACTACCAGCGTTTCCTTGGCGATGTAGTACGGATCGCTGAACTGGATCTGGTCGGCGCGGCTCTTGGTGTAGGCCAGGTTGGCAAAAATCACGTCAACGCGGCCCATTTTGACTTCAGGAATGCGCGCTTCGACCGACAGCGGCTTGAGCTCCAGCTCGACGCCCATATGTTTGGCCAGCGCCTTGCAGAGGTCGACGTCCATGCCTACCAGTTCACGGGTTTTCGGGTCCGGTGCCGAAAACGGCGGGACGTCAGCATAGACGCCGCAACTCAGGCTTTTCTTGCTCATCACATCACTGAGCTGATCAGCGTGAGCAACCGAAACAGCCAATGGCGACAATGCCAGTGCAACCAGCAAAGACTTCATACGCATGGTGAGACTCCTGGAAATAAATGGAGGGATTGCTGAAACAGGGGCCTGTGCTCAATGGCTGCGCAGGTCGGAAATGAAGCGTTGGGCACGCGGGTGGTCCGGCTGCTGAAAGAAAGCCTCAGGACTGGATTTTTCAAGGATCTGCCCCGCATCCATGAACCAGATGGTATCGGCCACTTCACGGGCAAAATTCATCTCGTGGGTGACGCACATCATGGTCATGCCCTCTTTGGCCAGGCCTTTCATGACGCTGAGCACCTCGCCGACCATTTCCGGGTCGAGTGCGCTGGTGGGCTCGTCAAAGAGCATCACGGGCGGTTCCATAGCCAGCGCCCGGGCAATCGCCACGCGCTGCTGCTGGCCGCCGGACAACTGCGCCGGGTAAGCGCCGGCCTTGTGTGCCAGCCCCACCCGATCCAGCAGTTCCATGGCCCTGGCGCGAGCCTCACTGTTTTTCAGGCCGCGCACTTTGGTCGGGGTCAGGATGATGTTGTCTAGCACCGACAGATGCGGGAACAGATTGAAGCTCTGGAATACAAAACCCACCCGACTGCGCAAACGATTGACGTTGGCGTCGGTGCCGTTCACGTCGTGGCCGTCAAACAGAATCTGGCCCTGCTGAACATCTTCAAGACGGTTGACGGTGCGGATCAGTGTCGACTTGCCCGAGCCCGAGGGCCCGCACAGCACCACCACTTCGCCGCGCTGCACTTCAGCGGTGATATCGGTCAGGGCCTGGTACTCGCCATACCACTTATTGATCCTGGAAAACATGATCATCGGATGCATTGGGCAACCCTCAATTATCGGTAGTCAAAGGCCGGGGAACAGGTGCAGGCGACACGCTGCCCTCCCGTTTGCGGGCAATCCGGCGTTCCACCACTGCGGCCAGCCGGGTCAGGCCGTAGCACAGCACGTAGTAGGTGATCGCCAGAATGAAGAACACCTGAAACGGCTTGGTCAGCAGCTGGTTGTTGATCTGATTGGCGGCGAAGGTCACTTCCTGGACGTTGATCACGTAGCCCAGCGACGTTTCCTTGATGATCGAAATGAACTGGCTGATCAGGCTTGGCAATGCGTTGTACAGCGCTTGCGGCAGAATCACCCAGACCGTGGTGCGCATGTAGCCGATGCCCAGCGCGCGTGACGCTTCGTACTGACCAGCCGGCAGCGCCTGAATGGCACCGCGGATGATTTCGCACAGGTAGGCGCTCTGATAGACCACCAGCGTGCAGAGCATGGTGGTGAAGCCGGTGATGTTATGACCGATCAGCAGCGGGACCAGGAAGTAAGTCCAGAAAATCACCATCAGCAGCGGAATGCCGCGCATCACATAGACCCAGACCGTGGCCGGGTAACGCAGCCAGCGCCACGGCGAGACCCGTGCCAGCGACAGTAGCAGCCCTAGCGGGAACGCCAGCAAAAGCGCCAGCGCAGCCAGAATCAGCGTTGAAACCAGCCCGCCCATCGGGCCGTGAGGGTATTGGCCGACCAGCAGCAAGGTCCAGTTATCGCGAACAATCGTGAACACATCGAACATCGCCGCCTACCTCGCCATGGCTTTGCTGAAATGCCGGGCCAGCAACGCACCCAGGCCCATCAGCATCAGTGAAATGGCCAGGTAGACCACAGTTGCGACCAGGTACGCCTCGAAGGTGCGAAAGGTGTAGTTCTCGACCTCGCGAGTGGCATAGGTCAGCTCGACGACGCCGATGGCCATGACCAGGCTGGTGTTCTTGAACAGCAGCACCGTGTGATTGATCAATGACGGCAGGCAGTTGCGAACGCCTTGCGGCAGGATCACGTAACGCATCGAACGCACATAACCCAGGCCCAATGCGCGCGATGCTTCGACTTGCCCGGCTGGAATCGCGCGTAACCCGCTGCGAATGTCTTCACTGAAGTAAGCCGCCTGGCAAAGGCCCAGCGCGATCACCGAAAACAGGTACTCGGTGCTGTAGTTGGCCAGCCAGAGCTGCGTGCTTTCGGTGAGCAACGTCGGAATACCGAAATACCAGAGCATCAGTTGCACCAGTGTCGGCACGTTGCGGTGGTAGGACACATAGCCCGCCACCAGACGCTCGGCGTATTTGTTGCCGGTCAGGCGAATCGACACCAGCAGCAGGGCCACGGCCATTGCCATGCACCAGGCAACGAACGCCAGTTGCAGGGTTGTCTCTATGCCCTTGACGATCAGCTCGGCATACTCGCCCTGCAGGATCGCCGAAAGATCGAATTTACTCGTCATGGTTGTTCCCATTGACATTCAGCCAGGGCAGAAGCAAGGCGCCAGGGGTACTGGCGCGGGTGTCGCATGGCGGCTGGTGCCGCTCTCGTGATGGGTACAGCGCTTGCAGCGAGGCGCAGCCTCAGCCTTCATAGTCCTGCGGGCGCGCGGTCGACAGCCCGCCGGGTACCTGTAGCGTCGGGGTGATTTCCATATGGCCAATGTTGACCGCGATGGGCGCAGCGATCACGTAGGCGATTGCATCGGCAATGTCCTTGGCCACAGGCAGCTCATAGCCCTCGATGAAGCGTTTGCGCACTTCCTCGGAATCGCCATGCACATGGGCAAAAATGTCCGTGGCCACACGCCCGGGGCAGATTTCCGTCACCCGCACGCGCTTGCCGAACGCATCGATACGTAGCTGGCGAGAAAGCATGCTCACGGCAGCCTTGGTGGCGTGGTACGTCGAGTTGCCGCCGAAGTTGTAGGCGGCGGCAATCGAGCTGATGTTGATGATGTGCCCGCTGTCACGCTCGACCATACCCGGCAACGAAAGCCTGGCGATCTGCAATACCGCGCGCAGGTTCACATCGACCAGCAGATCAATCCCTTCTGCGTCGGCCTTGAGCAGCGAACCGGGCCGGTCGACTCCGGCATTGTTGACCACAACATCGAACTGATGGGCCTGGAACAGTGCCGTCAGACCGGCCAGATCAGTCACGTCGATAGCATGTGCGATGCAGCCGGTGCGCTGCGCCAGTGCCGCCAGCTTGTCTGCACTGCGCGCCAGCGCATGAACCTGCAGACCTTCGGCACACAGCCGTTCGACGACGGCTTCGCCAATGCCGGAAGAAGCGCCGGTCACCAGCGCAGTTTTGTAATCGGAAAAAGGCATGTCGGGGTTTCCTTGAATAAGCGTCGATCAGCCGCTTGGCTGTTAATGCTGATCGCCTTGTACTGGACTTTAACGAGCGTCATGGGCAGCGACCAAGACACAATGGTTGTGTGGCAATAAGCTGCGCTTATGACCCGAGCAGCTGTGAAACCGGGGTGATGACACCGCCCTGCTCTTCGATGCTCTGGCGAATGCTGCGCGCCAGCTCCACGGCGCCCGGCGTGTCGCCATGCAACAGGATCGATTGGGCATTGACCGCCACGCGCTTGCCGCTCAGGGTCGTAACCGTACCGTCCTGCAACAGTTGCGCAACCCTGGCGCGAACCTGCTGCGGGTCCTTGACCACCGCCCCGGCAATGCCACGCGGCACCAGCAGGCAGTTTTCGTCGTAGGCACGGTCGGCCAGAAACGTGGTCGCGACTCTCAGGCCGCACGCTTCGGCGGCCTGTTCGATGGCCGCGCTGCTGGATGAACTGATGATCATCTGCGCATCGAAACTGGCGACCGCCTTGACCAGCGGCCTGGCCAGTTCGGCATCGGCCGCGGCCATATTACCCAGCGCGCCGTGGAAGCTCATGTGCGTCACGCGGTAACCGGCAGCGGCTGCAATGCCTGCCAGAGCGCCCAGCTGATACACCACCATGCTGCACAACTCGTTGAGTTCGATGTTCATTCTGCGCCGCCCGAACCCCTGCAGATCAGGAAAACCGACATGTGCGCCGAGATCGATGCCCAGCGCTTTGGCGCGGTGCACGGTGTTGTTCATTATCAATGGATCACCGGCATGAAAACCACAGGCCACGTTGGCCGAGGAGATCAGTTGCATCAGTGCCTCATCCTCACCCATGGTCCAGGGGCCGAAGCCCTCACCCAGATCAGCGTTCAGATCGATGCGCATCGTGTCACTCCTCCAGTTCAATCAGCGGCTGGCCGTAACCGACCCGTTCATGCTCGGCAGCCAGAAAACGCGTCACACGCCCTGCCTGCTGGCTGCGCACCGGCAGATAAAGCAGGCCGATGCGCAACAGGCCCAGCAACTGCCCGACTGCAACGGTGTCGCCGGGTTTTACGTAGCTGTTTTTTTCGTCGGGGTGTCTCGATACAAAAACGCCGGGGTTATCCGCAGCTATTACAAGCGCAGTGGCTGGCGACTGTTCGACTGCGACGTCCACGTCAGGTCGCGATGCAGGGTTATCCGCACGTACTCCGCGTCGGATCAACAACTCGAACCCTGGTCGTTTCAGTTCAAGAACCGTGAGCCCGGCATCACGAATCCAGCCTGCCAGTTGGCGAATTTCATTGATGTTCATCAGCGATGTCCTTGCAGGCCGCGCAGCGCAAGCAAGCGCCGGGCGTCTTCGATGAAGGCGTGATTGGTGTCCAGTGCCTCGACGGCCTCCTCGTAGCTGCATTGCACGAAGCGCACCTTGCTGCCGATGGGGGCCTGACCGAGACGCCATAGGTCGGCTTCGATAACCGTCGCAAACTTTGGATAGCCGCCGCTGGGCTGGGCATCGCGCATTTGCACAATCGGCTGGCCGCCGTGGGGCACCTGAATCACCCCGGGCACAATGCCGTGAGAGCGAATTTCCAGCGCCTCCCTTGGCAATAGGGGCGTACCTTCCATGCGATAACCATAGCGATTGCTTTGCGTGGTGATTTTCCATTCGCCGGCAAAGAATGTTTGTTGGGCTTCAACGCTGAAGCAGTCGAACTCGGCGGCAGGCAGTACGCGTATGGCCGGTAGCTCATCGATAATCAACGGCAAGGCCGCCGCAGCAGATTGCAGACCAAAATCACCAGCGCGCGGTTGATTAGCCGCACCGGCGGGAATCAGATCGCCCTGCTGCAAGGCGCGGCCCTGCCAGCCACCAAATGCACCGCGCAATTGCGTGCTGCGCGAGCCCAGAACCTGCGGCACATCCACACCGCCCGCAAGGCATAAATAGGCGCGACTGCCCGTCGTTGGGTAACTCAGCTTCAACACCTGATTCTTGCGCGCCTGAGCGACCCAGTTACCCGGCAGTCGCTCGCCATCCAGCCGTGCAGAACAGGCAGCACCGGTGATAGCAAAAGTGCAGTCCTCGACAAAACGCACTTCGAACGGGAACAGTGGAATCTCGATGCCTGCCGCGTCTTCGTCGTTGCCCAGCAACAAATTGCCGAGCTGCAACGACAGCGTGTCCATTGCGCCGGAGGTGCCGACGCCGTAGCCCAGGCTGCCATGCCGACCCAGATCCTGGACCGTCGCCAGTGCGGTGGCGCTGATAACTTCGATCATCGAATGATCCTCTCGATACGCAAGCGCAGTTGATCGCCGGGCTGCATCAGCGCCGGAGGGTTCTGATCAGCGTCGAAAAACACCATTTCCGTGCGCCCTATCGTGTTCCAGCCACTGGGGCCGGCCGAAGCGGAGATACCCGTCTGCACGCCGCCGATGGAAACCGAGCCGGCACCGATATCGAGTACCGGCACTTTGCGCCGAGGCGTCGCCAGACGCTGATCCATGCCGCCCAGATAGCAATAACCGGGGTGGCTGCCCAAGGCGTACACCGGGTAAAGCGGTTCGCAGTGCAGATTGGCGATGGTCTCGATATCCAGTCCGGTATGGGCGATGACATCGGCCATGTGCGGTCCGCCGTCACCGCCATACACCACCGGCAACTCGATGATCCGGCCTTGCAACGGCAGCGGCTGGCATTGCTCCCAGGCCTCCAGCAAGCGGGTTTTCAAGCCGGTCAGGTCGCGTGGCGGCGCTGCGAAGGTCAGCATCAGGTTGTTCATGCCCGGCACCGATTCGCGCACCTGCGGCCAGTCCTTGCTCAGGCTGGCCAGCGCCCATATGCGTTGCTGCGCTGCCAGCTCAAGCTCGCCGGGTGCTTCGAACAGCAAGGCGGTGGTTCCCAGCAAAGTGATTCGTGGCGGCAACTGCTGGAGGGTCATGGGTGGCTCCTTGTCTGTAACCAGCGCTCCAGGTGGTGAATGTCCATGCCACCCTTGCAGAACACCGGGTCCTGCAAAATGTCGCGATGCAGCGCGATGTTGGTAGAGATTCCCTCAACGTGCATTTCGCTCAGCGCCAGGCGCATACGTGCCAAGGCCTCATCGCGACTGGCACCGTGAGTGATGACCTTCGCCACCATCGAATCGTAATAAGGCGGAACGCGATAACCGTGGCTCACATGCGAGTCGACCCGTACGCCAAAACCACCAGGAATCTCCCAGCGGGTGACTTGCCCCGGCGTAGGCATGAAGCTGCGCGGGTCCTCGGCGTTGATCCGGCATTCCAGAGAATGGCCCGACACGCTGACGTCGGCCTGGCTGAAACTCAGGCGCTCACCCATCGCCATGCGAATCTGCTGCTGAACGATGTCGATGCCGGAAGTCATTTCCGTGACCGGGTGCTCGACCTGCAGGCGAGTATTCATTTCGATGAAATAGAACTCATCGTTTTCAAACAGGAATTCGAACGTGCCTACGCCCTGGTAACCGATCTGCCAGCAGGCCAGTGCGCAACGTTCGCCCACCCTGGCCATCAATTCCGGGTCGATGCCCGGTGCAGGAGCCTCTTCAAGCACCTTCTGGTGGCGGCGCTGCATCGAGCAATCCCGCGAGCCAAGCCAGACGGCATTGCCATAGGCATCGCACAGCACCTGAATCTCGACATGGCGCGGCTGGCCCAGAAACTTCTCGATATACAACTCGGGATTGCCGAAGGCCCGGCGGGCTTCTTCGCTGGTCAGCGCAATTGCATCAAGCAATTGCTGCTCTTCCTGAACCACGCGCATGCCCCGCCCGCCGCCACCGCCAGCGGCCTTGACGATGACCGGGTAACCGATGTCACGGGCAATTTTCAGGATGCCTTGCGGATCGGCAGGCATGCTGGTGTCCGGACCTGGCACGCACGGCACACCGGCCTCACGCATTGCTCGCTTGGCCGCGACCTTGTCGCCCATCACCCGGATGCAGGCGGCACTGGGGCCGATGAAGGTCAGGCCAGCCTGTTCGATGCGCTCGGCGAACGCGGCGTTTTCAGACAGAAACCCGTAACCGGGATGGATCGCCTGAGCACCGGTCAACTGCGCAGCGTAAAGCACGGCAGCCTGATTCAGATAACTCTGCCCCGGCGCGGCCGGGCCTATGCACAGTGACTCATCGGCCTGGCGTACATAGCTGGCATCGCGATCCGCTTCGGAATAGACCGCAACCGTGCTCAGGCCCAGGCCTTTGCAGGCGCGCTGGATGCGCAGGGCAATTTCGCCGCGGTTGGCGATCAACACTTTATCGAACATCAAAAACCCCTGATCTGTGAACCCGGAAGGCAGCCGCACGGCCACCCAAGACCTTCAACCGATGCTGAACAGCGCTTGTCCGGCCTGAACCTCTTCGCCGTTGGCAACCAGAATGGCGGTCACGACCCCTGCCTTTTCAGCCGTCACCGGATGAAACATCTTCATGGCTTCAACCACTGCCAGGGTCTGCCCCACGTCGACTGACGTGCCGACTTCAACAAAGGGCGGCTGGTCGGGCGCCGGGGTCAAATGCAAGACCCCATACAGCGAGGCGCAGGCCTGAGCCTCTTGCGCATTGGCAGTTGCACTTGCCTGAGAGGAAGCAGCAGCGTCGGTTGCAGGCGCTTTCAGCGACGTTGATGCAGATGGACTGACGCCGCTGGCGGCCTCGACCGACTCACGCAGCAAACGCAACTGCGTATCGCCTTCAGACAGGCTGAGTTCACTCAGGTCCGATTCGGCCATCAGGTCGATAAGTGCTTTGATACGTTCCGGTTTCATGCAAGAGCCCTTGCCTGGCAAAAGAAATGTGGCTGAGGGCAATGTAACGAGAGCGATCTTTGACCGCCAAGACGGTTTGACTGTGGGGTGATAAGCGCCCCTTATGACGCCGGGGTTACTCTGTACGGCGATTGCCGCGCATCTCTGCGACCAGTTCCAGTAGGATGGCCTTGACCGCCTGGGCCGGAACCGAAAGCGGCAAGTGGCCTGACAGGCACAGGGCCAGCGGCGCTTCGATCTCGGGTTCGACGATCCGGCTCAGATTGACCGCATGCGTATCGGCCAGCACCCGCGCAGCAGACTCGGGAAGAATGGTCGAGCCGAATCGATCCGCTACTGCGGCGGCCAGAGTCGTCGATGACTCGACTTCTGCCACCACCCGGGCACTGCGCTCGATGCGCACAAACGCCTCGTCCACCAGACGGCGGATGGTGTTGTAGGTGCGCGGCAACAGCAGGTCGATATCGGCCAGCTCGGCGAGGGCTATTTCCTCGCAGCCCTGAAGCGTGTCCTGGGCGCTGACCAGATACAGTTGCTCGCGAATCAACGGCACAAAACTGAGGCCATGCACCTCACGTCCGCCATAAAGAACGGCCATGTCCATGCGCCCGTTCATGATCAGCTCGCTCAGCGTGGTGCCAAAGTTCTCGTTGAGGTACAGCAGGATACCCGGATGACGCTCGCGCACCCGTTTCAGCAACGGCAGCGACAAGGTTGACGCAGCAGTGCCCGGGGCCAGCCCTACCGACACCGGCCCCGACAACGCCAGGCCGCTGGCGTTGACATCACTTTGCGCCTGCTCACACTGACGCAGTATGACCTGAGCATGGCCATACAAAACCTTGCCCGCCTCGGTCGGGGTAACGCCGCGCTTGGTGCGGATCAGCAACTGCTGCTGCAACTCGGCTTCCAGCGTCACCAATTGCTGGCTTAACGCAGGTTGTGCGATGTGCAGTACATCGGCGGCTTGGGTCAGGCTGCCGATGTCGACAATTTTCACAAAGTATTTCAAGCGGCGAAGGTTCAAGGTGTTGCACTCCAGAGTCACGACCCCGATGCCTCAGCAAGACACAGGCCAGCTCTGAAAAAACCAGACATAAGCAATTGCTATGTCAGCAACTGCCGAGCGTGATTGCAACGCATGGATGCCCCCGCAGGCATTGCTCGCCCGCTTTTGGTGCAGCATTGGTTCATCTGCGGTCATAAGCGCTGCCTATCAACCCAGAACAAACTCGTCTTATGGCCTGCCGTCAGCAGGCTCGTAACGTATTCCCCGTCAAGGCCATCAACGAGGAATGCCAACGTGACCGCATCTCGCATCGCTGCCCGCGTGCTCCGCATCAAACCATCGCCCAGCAGCGCTGCTGCCGATCGGGCCAATGAACTGCGGCGCGCAGGGAAGTCGATCATCAATCTGGTGGTTGGCGAACCCGACTTCGATACGCCTGCCCACATTCGTCAGGCCGCCTCTGCCGCCATCGAAAACGGTGAAACCCGCTACACGCTCAATGCGGGTACTGCAGCGCTGCGCGACGCGATTGCCGCCAAACTCCAGCGCGAAAACGGCCTGAGCTACGCCCCCGGCCAGATCGTAGTCACCAGCGGTGCCAAGGCTGCGATCTTCAATGCCTTCGCAGCGACGCTGGGCATTGACGACGAAGTGCTGATCCCCGCACCGTACTGGGTGTCGTACCCGGACATGGTGCTGGCCTGCGATGGTCGCCCGGTGACCTTACCGTGCCCCGAAGACAATCAGTTCAAGCTCACCGCCGAGCAACTACGCCACGCAATCACGCCGCGTACCCGCTGGCTGCTGCTCAATTCGCCGAGCAATCCGACCGGCGCGACCTACAGCGCAACTGAATGGCGGGCACTGGCTGACGTGCTGCTCGACTACCCGGACGTGCTGGTCATGACCGATGATATTTACGAACACATTCGCTATGACGACACCCCGCTCAGCCATCTGCTGACTGTCGAACCCGCCCTGCGCGAGCGTGTGCTGATCATCAATGGTGTATCAAAAACCTACGCCATGACCGGTTGGCGCATCGGCTATGCCGCAGGCCCCAGCGATATCATCAACGCGATGGCTACCCTGCAATCGCAATCCACCAGCAACGCCTGCTCGGTGAGCCAGGCCGCCGCAGTGGCGGCCCTCAATGGCGACCAGTCGTTTGTCGGCGAGAGCGTCAAGGTCTACAAACAGCGCCGCGACCGCTGCCTGGAGTTGATCAACGCAATTGACGGCCTGAGTTGCATCCAGCCACAAGGCGCGTTTTATCTCTACGTCAATTGCGCAGCGCTGATCGGCAAAACCACCCCGTCAGGCTCGGTACTGGAAGCCGACACCGATGTGGTTCTGTACCTGCTGGAAAGTCAGGGTGTTGCGGTTGTAGCAGGCACCGCTTATGGCCTGGCACCGTTCTTCCGGATGTCTACGGCGACGGCCCTCGAAACCCTTGAAACCGGTTGCACACGCATTGCGACTGCTGTCGCTGCGTTGCGCTGAGCGCCTGGCCATGACCACGCCGAGCCACCCGGCCCTGACCTTCAAACAGGCCCTGCTGGCCATGCTCGGCATTTCCCTGGTGCTGATGCTGTCCGCACTCGACCAGACAGTGATCGGCAACGCATTGCCAAGCATCGTCGCGGAACTCGATGGTTTCGAGCTGTATGCCTGGGTCGCCACCGGCTACCTGCTGGCGTCCATTGTGACCATTCCGATCTTTGGCCGACTGGGCGATTTCTACGGGCGTAAACCGTTCGTGCTGGCCGCTACGGTCATTTTCACCGTTGCTTCGCTGGTCTGCGCGCTGGCCGACAGCATGCTGGTGCTGGTCATTGGCCGGGCCCTGCAAGGCGTCGGTGGCGGGATGCTGATCGGTACGGCATTTGCCTGTGTGCCGGAGCTGTTTCCCGACACCCGTCAGCGGCTGCGCTGGCAGGTTCTGCTGAGTGCGATGTTCAGCGTGGTCAATGCCATCGGCCCAGGGTTGGGCGGTTACCTGTCCGGCGAGTTCGGCTGGCGTTCGGTGTTCTGGCTGAACCTGCCGCTGGGCGTGATTGCGTTGTTTTTTGCCTGGCGCTTTTTACCCTGGTATCGCCCGCCAACAGCCGGTGCGATCAGGCTCGACTGGATCGGCGCAGTGTTGATTGTCCTGAGCCTGGGCAGCCTGCAATTGTTCGTTGAATGGCTCGGTCAGCGCTCTCTGGCGATCAGCCTGCTGTGCGGCGCTATCACTGTTATTGCCTTGACCGGACTTTGGTTCAGAGAGCGCCGTTGCGCGTTCGCCTTGCTGCCCGCCGGGCTGTTTGCCAATCGCAGCATCCGCCTGCTGTTCATCATGTCGCTGCTGGCCGGTGCGATCATGTTCACCCTGCTGTTTTACCTGCCTCTGCTGTTGCAGGGCAGCTACGGCTACTCGCCGCAGGACGCCGGGCTGCTGCTCACACCGCTGGCCCTGAGTATCACTTTGGGCGCAATCGTCAACAGTCGCATCGTCACGCGTCTGGCAAACCCCAACTGGTTACCGATTGGCGGATTCATTGCCCTGTCGATTGCCTGCATCGCCTTGGCACTGGTCGGACTGCACGCCGGGTTCACGACCTTGCTGGGACTGATTTTGCTGGCGGGGTTGGGGCTTGGATTCATTCTGCTCAACCTCACCGTATTCACCCAGACGCTTGCCGAGCGGCAGTTTCTCGGTATCGCCACAGCACTCACTCAATCGTTGCGCCTGGTTGGCGGCTTGCTGGGCACCGCGGCCATGGGTGTGCTGGTCAAGTTGCTGTACGTCGCCAATCTGCAACATGCGCTGGCAGCGGCAGGCCAGATGCAGGCAATAGCGCGTCTGGCCGACCCTCAGGTCCTGCTGCAGCACACGCCCACAGATATCGACACCACGTTGCAGCTGGCTCGCACTGCCCTCGCCCATGCAGTCGGTACGGGGCTGTTGATCTGCGCCGCACTGGGCGTACTTGCACTGGTGGTTCTTTCCCGTTTACCTCGCGTCGCGCTGTATCAAGCGCCTCGCACAACGACACCTGAAACGGATTCAGCTGCAAAACACGCCTCTTAAAACAACAAGAAACCTGACTGCCGCCCGACCCTGCCTCTCACAACACTTAATGACAGCATGAGGATGAACCCGATGGAGCGTATCAATCGCGCCACCCCTTTCGTTGCGGGCTTTTGTGGCCTGCTGATCGCGCAGCAGAGCTTTGGCGAAGGTTTTCTGGAAGACAGCAAGGCCAGCATTCTGGCGCGCAACTTCTTCAGCAACGCGGACAATCGCAGCGGTGCTGCTGACCCGAACTACACGCAGGAGTGGGGCCAGGGCTTCATGCTCAACTACCAGTCCGGCTACACGCCCGGCACCGTCGGCTTTGGCGTCGATGCGCTGGGCCAGTTGGGCATCCGCCTGGACTCGGGCAAGGGCCGCCATTACAACCCGCAAAGTACCGCATTCAACGGCAACATATTCCCCACAGACAGCGACGGCCGCGCGGTCGATGAGTTCAGCAGCCTGGGCGCGACGCTCAAGGCACGCGTTTCAAGAACCGAGTTGAAGTACGGCACGCTGGTGCCGATGCTGCCGGTGGTCATGTCCACTGATCGCATGCTGCAACAAACTTTTCGCGGCGGCCAGATTCAGTCTGGCGACTTGAAGGACTTCACTTTCACCGCAGGCCAGCTGGAACATGTCATGGGCCGCGGTTCGACCAACCAGATGGGCATGTCGATTCCGGGTGCCAACAACCCGCTGACCGGCGAATTCGTCAACAAGTTCTACTACGCAGGCGTCGATTACAAACCGACCAAAGACCTGACCTTGCAGTATTACTACGGCAACCTGGAAAACTTCTACAAACAGAACTTTCTCGGACTGAAATACGACATGCAACTCGGCCCGGGCACCCTGCGCACCGACCTGCGCCACTTCGACAACCGCTCGGACGGTGCAAACGGTCACGATCCGGCGTTCTACACGGTAGGTTATTACGGCAACGGCGTTACCAAGGGTGAAGTCGACAGCCGCCTGTCCAGCGCCCAGTTCACCTACCTCATCAACGGTCATACCTTTGCTGCCGGTTATCAGGCAGTGACCGGCGACAGCGACGCGGTATGGTTGAATCAGGGCGATGGATCAACCGCCTACTTCATGACCGAATCCATGATCGGCAAGTTCCAGCGCGCTGGAGAACGCACCTGGCAGGTCCGTTACGGCTATGACTTCGCCAGGCTTGGCGTTCCCGGGCTGAACTTCCTGGCCATGTATGAAAGCGGTTCGAACATCCAGGCGTCCGACGGCGACAAGAAGGAATGGGAACGCAACGTTACCCTGAGTTACGTGGTGCAGTCCGGCCCGGCGAAAAACCTCAGCGTTGCACTGCGTCATGCACAACTTCGTACCGAGTTCGCCAGTCAGCGTGATGCCGATGAGCACCGGATCATTGTCAGCTATCCGATTAATATTTTTTAAAACCTGGGCGGGTGGCAGATACCGGGTGTATCTGCTACCTGAGGGTTGGTTGACGGCGTGCACAAGCGCTCGTGCTGGTCACAACATTCGTTATAACCTTTGCACCTTGCAGAGGAAGCGAAAACAATGGATAAAACGATCCCGGAAGCCCCCACCGACCACGACCGCCCCAATGTCTTAATGGTTGTTGAAACCGACCCTGGCAAGCCTGACGTCATCGGTGGCCCTGCTACGCCATTAAAAGCAACTCATCCACACTTCGATGACACGCCAGCAGACCTTTACCCCGTAATGGAAAACCAGACGGGCATGCCTTTCAGCTCGTTCTATCGAAGCAGGTACATCGGTTTTGCGTCCATCGCAGTTGTCGTGATCGGCATCGGTGTCGCCCTCTTTTTTCTGAGCCTGCAAAGTGACTGGTTTCAGGTTAAGAAAGTGCTGGCGATTACCATGCTGTGGTTCGCCAACCTGATCTCGACAGTGCTCAATGCAGCCTACTGGTTTATTCGCAGAGGCCCGAAGTGGCTGGCAGTACTACTAGGCATTCAGCTGATAATAGTGATGTCCGGGGTATTGTCTGCCTTGATAAATGACGGATGATGATACCTGTCTCTTGAGAGGGGGTTCCCATCATGTGTTAGAGCGTGTTTGGGGTAGCCGTACAGGGGCTCGAACGTGTGGAGCCCCTTATCCAAATCAGCCAGACACCTGATCCAGAAATATCAGCTGCGGTGGCTCTGCCAGCCACTCGCCGCTTGCAGCTGCAAACTGTTGGTAATGCGGCGTGGCAACGTGCGCATCCAGTGCTGCCTGATCATTGAAGCATTCACGCATGTAAAACGTGCCGTGCTCATCGCGCGCCTCGAACAGTGTGTACTCGATATTGCCCGGCTCTGATCGGGAGGGCTCCACCAGTGCTGATAATGCTTCTTTCAATGCGGACTCTTTGCCGGCAACGGCTTTCAGAACGGCGATCAAGGCCAACGGCTTTGCAGGTGTATTCATTATCAATGCTCCGGTATTCAATTAGATCAATGAGTGGGGGCAGGCGCAGCGTCGACTTTCACGCGTAGCAGGCTATAAGGTTTTGCACGCTTGTCGTGGCCCGAATTGAAACCGGCCTGACGGTGCAATTGGTTGACGATGAAATACAGGTAGCCATCCGGACCGATAGACAACGTATCAGGCCACAGCATGCGAGGATCGTGCGCCACGGTTTGCCAGTTTCCGCTCGGCAGGCGTTTGCGAATTGCATTGTGCTCATAGTCACCTGCATACACAGCACCGTCTGCATCAGCCTCAAGACCATCGGAAGCGCCCTTTTCACCGAGGTCCTGAACAGCCGCAGCCAGTTGCTGCTCACTTACACCGCTGTCGCTCAGCAGCTCGGTCGCGACGGAGTACAGGTGGCGGCTGGACAGTGGCGAGAAATACAGCGTCTTGCCATCAGCCGACAACGCAATGCCGTCTGCGGCTACGTGAACCGGTTTGCGCGATCCGTCCGGGCCATCACCCAGCACGGGTACGCCCTCGACCACGGGCACGAAATCCGGGTCGGCAGACGTCGCCTTCGCGCCGCTCAGGCGACGTACGGCATGCCCACTGGCAATGTCCATGACAATGATTGCGCCCGGTCCGCTTACCGAAGAGTCAGTCACATAGACAGTCCCCTGCGATCCTTTGCGGAAGTCGAAGCGCATGTCGTTGACATAAGTGCTGGGCAAGATGACGTTATCCGGAAACACCAGCCGCTTGACGATTCGGTTGGTGGCCAGGTCTACCGCAACCAGCTTGGCACCACCCGGACGCGGAGCAGCAAACTGCGGTGCGGCAGTGTCCAGAAGCCAGACGCGTCCTTTGCCGTCAGCCACCACACTCTGCACGCTGATCAGCCCGTCGCCGGGGTCCTTCGGATTCTCGTGGTTGACCGCCAGATCCGGGTAGGCAACCACTTTGCCGTCACGAATCTCGCCCACCGTAAAAGGCACCTTGTCGCCCCAACGAGGGAAGTTGACGAAGATTCGCCCGGTTTCAGTGACTGTCACACCGGTAGGCATCGCATCGTAAAAGGCATGCACTTGTTCAAGCTTGCCTACCGACCTGTCGGCAGGGGCGCTTGCAGGGAGCCCGGTGATGGTTGCGCCGTAGGCCAGTGAGGTGGTGAGTGTGGCTGCGGACAGGATGGCCAGTGCTGCGCAAATTGATTTTCGATGCATGGTGCTCTCCTGATGGGACAGCCAAGGCTGCTCATCGGTATTCAGTAATACGGGCTGTGCGCACGGAAGGTGATGACGTTCATCACTCTACGTGGCTCAAGGACGATGGATAGACAAGACTGCGAGTATTTTGGTCTTTCTCATTACAAAGAAAAACGCGGGGAATACGCTAACACTTTCAACGCCAAGGCGAAGATCACCGCCATTGCCAAGACACGCAAGCACCGTGCTCATGCGGCAACGCTGCGCCTGGAAGGACTCCAGCCGCTCATTTGGCGGCTATAAACAAATATCCGAGCCAGGCCAATAACAACTCAGGCCACTCCCCTTGCACGAGTCTCATCCGACCAATCAGCCGCCGACCTTGGCCCAGCGGAGGGATCCAGACTGCTGACCGCATCCAGGCGTTGAATCTGTTCGTCAGTCAGTGTCAGCGACAAGGCGCCCAGATTATCGGCAATCTGCTCATGCGAACGAGGCCCGATGATTGGAACAGCGCCGTGCGAACCTGCCCAGGCAATGGCAACCTGACCCGCGCTTACGCCAAGCTCACCGGCAACCTCCAGAACAGTATCGAGAATCCGTGTGCGCTGCGCCGAGTTCTCAGGCTGGAATACCTTGCCGCCAAACCCCTCAGCGCGCCCGCTCTCCCCTTTGCGATATTTACCGGTCAGCATGCCACCCCCCAGAGGTGACCAGGTGACGACGCCAAGGCCAAGCGCGTAAGAAGCCTGAAAAAGATCAGCCTCAGGCTCGCGATGCACCAGGCTATGTTCGAACTGAGCGGCTGCAATCGGTAATGCACGGCTGATTTCGGCCAGCGTAACCGCGCGAGCAAGCCGCCATGCAGGGAAATTGGACAGGCCTGCGTAGAGGATTTTCCCTGCACGCGCCAGATCTTCAAACCCTCTGACAATTTCCTCGATGGGTGTAACAGCGTCTGGATGGTGCGCCCAATAAATGTCGATGCGATCCGTCTTCAAGCGCTTGAGACTTGCTTCCACCGAGCTGACCATTGCCTTGCGATTGTTGCCGATGGCCAGTCGGCCGGGATTGGCCGAGGCACCGTTGGTAAATTTGGTCGCCAGCACGAAATCATCGCGCCGGCCTTCCAGCAGCGTACCGAGTAACTCTTCGGACTGACCGAACTGATATATGTCTGCAGTATCGATGAAGTTGCCACCCGCCTCTGCATAGGCGTTGAAAATTGCCTTGCTGGCAACCGGGTCTGCGCCGTAGCCCCAGCCCGTGCCGAAGTTTCCTGTGCCCAGCGCCAGTTGCGAAACATTGAGCCCGGTTTTGCCAAACGTTCTGTATTTCATGGTTTTGCTCCTGCCGATTGAGGATCGCCCATGGTGCGATCCTGTTGCCGAGAAACAAGGTGGACAGCTAACAGTCAGCTTTGAGCGGTTATGATTACGATCAGCATCTTAACTGTCAATCATTTTGATGATGGTCAGCATCAATGCTATATTCACGCCCTGCCGAACCCGGACGGGTAAAAACCAAGCAGGCAAGAGAGGCAACTCACATGAGAGTCACCAAGGCGCAGGCCCAGGCCAACCGGGCACACATTGTCGAGACGGCATCCGTCCAGTTTCGCGAGCACGGCTTTGACGGTGTCGGGGTGGCAGACTTGATGGCAGCAGCGGGTTTTACCCACGGCGGGTTCTACAAGCATTTCGGCTCCAAGTCCGATCTGATGGCCGAATCGGCTGCCTGTGCCATCTCGCGCACCGTGGAGCAATCGAAAGACGTCGATCCTGCGCAGTTCATCGAGTACTACCTGTCCAGAGAGCACCGGGATACCCCAGGCACAGGCTGCACGATAGCCGCACTCAGTGCTGATGCTGCACGTCAGTCAGACGACGTCAAGGTAACCTTTGCCGAGGGCATAGAGAGCATGCTTGCCGCCCTGGCTCCGGCAGGCACGTCTCCTGGCGACAACGAATGGAAACAGGCGCGGGCAAACACCATCGATATGTTTGCCCATGCACTGGGCGCGCTGCTGCTATCGCGCAGTTGCCCGAACGACTCGCTACTGGCAGACGAAATACTCGATGTGTGCCGTACGAAAATGCTTGAGCAACTGCAGGCTCTTTGACCGCTTCTATGAAGGAAACAGTTTGCTCAGGCACGCCAACTTCTTTTTGTACGACTTTCGCGCTTCGAGAGCCTCCTCCAGCGTTACCGCCACGAATCGCGCTTTCTGGTTGGGTTGCATCTGACCGATCAGGTCGAGGTCGGCACTGATCACCGTACCGATCATCGCGTAGCCTCCGCCGGACACCGCGTCACGGTGCAAGACAATGGGCTCAAGCCCGGCAGGCACCTGAATCGAGCCGATCGGGTAGCAGCTGTCGACGATATTTGATGGATCGGAGCCTGCCCCGAAAGGCTGCTCCCTGGGCTGGAACGTCAACGCCCTGCCGCCCTTGAAGCGATAACCGATGCGGTCGGCTTCCGAGCCTACGCTCCAGGACTCGGAGAAAAAGCTGGTGGCTGCGAATTCGGTCAGACGCTCGTAATACAGGCCAGGCACCACACGCAGATACACTTCCCCGCCCAAAGACTGTCGCAAAGCCATCGGCAGGCTCGCCCCGGCCCGGCCTTTGCCGCCAGGAATACCTATCGGCAACTGATCATCAGCCATCAGTCGGCGGCCCTGAAAGCCGCCAAGCGCACCCAGCGTGTAAGTCGACCGACTGCCCAACACCAGCGGCACATCAATCCCCCCGGCAACCGCCAGATAGGTGCGCGCGCCGTCCTTGGGGAAGTCGAAACGCAGCACCTGTCCGGCCTTCACCGCAAAGGCAGTGTCGTGGTGCATTTCCACACCGTCGAGGCGCGCCGTCATGTGGGCGCCACAGACAGCGGCCAATGTATCGCACTGAAACTCCAGCTCCGGCCCCAGCAATGTGCATTCAAGCCCGGCGGCACCGGGTGGGTTGCCGACCAGTTGATTGGCAGCGCTGAGCGCATACTGGTCCAGCGCACCCGAGGGCGGAATGCCCAGGTGGTAATAGCCTTCGCGGCCAAGATCCTGCACCGAGGTCGCCAGACCGGGTTTGAGCACCTTGATCATGCCAGCACCTCCTGCAACGACTTGGGATAACCAGCGGGATCAGCCAGAAAGGCATCCAGGGAAAACTTGACCGGACGAATCCGCAAATCGAAGCGTCCGGCTTCAACCTCTGCAACGGCCGTATCATAGGTGTCCCGATCAACCGGTTTGAACTGGACGATGTCGCCTGGCCGGAAAAACACCATGTGCTCTTTCAGATAAGCCAGCCCCTGCTGCGGATCGTAGATCGGAGCGGGCGTAACGCCGAACATCTGGTAGCCACCCGCTCCGCGCACCGAATAGATGCAGCCGAAGCAGCCACCGTGACCTAGCGTAAGCTTGGGTGTATCGGTACGTGGCCGAAGGTATTTGGGCACTTGCAGTTGGCGCTCGCGTTCGACCATCTGAAACATGAACGGCAGACCGGCCACAAAACCGACCATCGAGACGAACCACGGCGCGCCGCTATGAGCAGCAATGAAGGCATCGACATCCGCCAGGTTATTGATGCGCGCAGCGTATTCCAGGTCCGTCGAACCCGGGTCCTGATGGCGGTCACGAAAACGCATCAGGGTTTCATGGGTCCAGGGATCGTTGTAGAGCACCGGAATCTCGATGATACGGGTTTGCAGCGTACGTTCGGCCACCGCATCGACCTCGGCAGCTCTCACCGCTTCGAGCAAGGCATGCGGTGCGATACGGTCTGGGTCGAAGCGGATCTGGAACGACGCGTTGGCCAGGCATACGTCCAGTACACCGTCCAGTTCCAGACGCTCGACTGCACGGGTCACCGCCAGCCCTTTGAAAAATGCCTCCAGCGACATACTCTCGCTGACTTCCGCGAACAGGTGTTCATCAGCGCCAAAGCTGTAGCGAATCGGATCAGCCATGTCTGTTCCTTGTTGAATTTGTTGTAGAACGGCAGGCAAATATCAGTAACGTGGCTCGTGTGTCTGTGCACACGATGCCATTTGACTCAGCGCGGCTTACGTACCGTGATTCCGGCAGCGTCCAGCGCCTTGCGGGTCGCTTCGGCAAGGGCCAGAGCGCCCGGCGTGTCGCTGTGCAGGCAGATCGAATCGAATTCGATGCTCAGGTCCTCGCCCTCGACGGTGCGCACCAGACCTTGCTGGCACGCCCGAACCACGCGTGCCGCGACCTCGGCCGGGTCATGCGCGCGCACATTACGAGTGAAGACGATGGAACCGCTAAGGTCGTAGTCGCGATCAGCGTAGAACTCGCGAATCACCGGCTGACCGAGCTCCTGAGCGATCTTGCAGATAACCGAACCGGGCATGCAGTAAAGCAGTAATTCGGGCTCCAGGCGCTGAAGGTTTTCCACCAGCAGACGGGCAGCGGCTTCATCCCGGGCGAGGTGCATATATAACGCCCCATGAGGTTTGAAATGCTGCAATGCCACGCCCTGAACCCGGGCCAGCTCACGTAATGCACCCAGTTGGTAGAGCATGTCATCGACCAGCTCCTGCGGCGCCGCGTTGATGTGCCTCCGCCCGAAGCCGACCAGATCGCGGAACCCTGGGTGCGCGCCAATGGCAACGCCCAGCTGTTTAGCCTGTTCGATGGTGCGGCGCATGGTGCCGGGGTCACCCGCGTGAAAACCGGTAGCGACGTTGGCGGAACTGATGAAGGCCATCAATTCGTTATCTACACCATCACCAATGGTCCACGCGCCGAAGCTTTCACCCATGTCCGAGTTGAAATCCACCTGCATGGCTTTTGCTCCTGGGGTTATCGGGTTAAGGGTCAGTCCGGAAAAGAAGCTATCCGGCTTCATGCAAAACACGTTAGATTCGCTTGCACCCCTTGGGTAGATCTATTTACAGATACATCATCTTCTGAAAAACAGATACCCGCCGATTGGAGTGCTTATGTCCCTGACGTTGCGCCAGGTTCGTTATTTCGTGGCAACGGCCGAGATCGGGCAAATCTCGCAGGCGGCCATTCACCTGAACATTTCCCAGTCTGCGGTGACCACGGCCATCAAGGAACTGGAAAGCATGCTCGGCACGCTGTTGTTCCAGCGCTCGGCTCAGGGCATGAGCCTGACCGAAGCGGGTCGACATTTTCTCAACCGGGCCTACGTGATCCTGCGCAGTGTCGATGACGCGCTGAACAGCCCGCTACCCGATATTCGCGCCAGCGGCGTATTGCGCCTGGCCGCTAGCTACACCGTGATTGGCTACTTTCTGCCTCACCACTTGCAACGTCTGGAACATTGGCACCCTGATGTAGCCATCGAGGTTCATGAGCGCGAAAGGCAAGCCATCGAACAGGGTCTGTTGGAGGGGCGCTTCGATATGGCAGTGGTGCTGACAGCCAACATCACTCACCCGGATATCGTCTCGGAGACGCTGTTCAACTCCGAACGCCGTCTATGGCTGTCCAGCCATCACCCGCTGTGCCAACGCGCCGCCGTGAGCCTTGCCGATGTGGCACAAGAGCCCTATATCCTGTTGACCGTCGATGAGGCGGAGCAAAGTGCAATGCGTTACTGGGAACTGGCCGGCCAACGACCCAATGTCAGAGTGCGCACCAGCTCCGTGGAAGCAGTGCGCAGCATGGTCGCCAACGGCAGCGGCGTGGCGATTCTCTCCGACCTGGTACATCGCCCCTGGTCGCTGGAAGGCAAACGTATTGAAACGTTGACTGTCACCGACTCGGTAACGCCAATGAGCGTCGGCCTGGCCTGGCACCGCGAGCGTGAGTTGAGCCCGGCAATGCAGGCGTTTCGTAACTATTTTCACGATGCGTTTCTGGCACCGCAGCAGCTGTCGGCGCGGCGTTGAGGATATTACAACCGGGGCAGTTGATCGAACGCACCGAGATGTACATCTTCAGACCAGATATAAACCCGTCTCGATGGATTCAGAGAACAGAGTCGTCTCCAGTCATGAATGATGGAAAGATCACCAAGCCCGCTGCCACACATTGCATGCTCTGGAAACTCGCGCAACCAACCGCTCATTTCATCCTCTTGCAGGAAGCTGATGGCTTTGAACGGGGAACGCCCTTTCAATGCATCCTGTACCTGCCTGACAAAACGCTCTGCACATTTACGTCGAGCGCCTCCGTCTCCATTCTGTCCAATATGATTGCCGGTTTCGAGTATCGTAGCCATCGGCAAAAACAGCGACTCTCCAGCAAGTATGCGTTGTTCTAACTGACGAAGGGTTTCAATGTGTTGTTGCGCCTTGATGGGCACATTGAGAATTTCGACGAAGACAGAGGTATCAATCAAGCAGACGGCTGTCATTCTGCTCCTCCATCTGTGTTTTGGCGCAATTCAGCCAACCAGTCCAGCGCTTGTGCCTTGCGCTCATCTTCCGTTGTATCGTCCTTCAAGAAACGATCCAGGACCCTCCGCGTCATGAGTTGCCCCAATGGCCCCTGCGCGACCAGTTCCGGATAGCGACTCAGGTCTCCCAGGCGCACCAGACGGCTGTCGCCGTGTTCAGGATCGCGATAGCAGGCAACCACATCAGCCAGCGCACTATCAGGCAACGCATCCATCAAAGCAGGGTTATGTGATGTCAGCAGGACTCGCAGCTTTCTTTCGGCAGCGGTAGCTCGGAGTTGTCTTACAAGGGTTTCCGCACGACTGGGATGGACACCATTGTCAATCTCTTCGATAACCACCAGCGCTCCTTCAGGAGCGGTTAAAAGCGTTGCGCCGACGGCTAAAACGCGAAGGGTCCCATCGGAGAGCAGCGGTGCGTCCACGGTTCTGCTTTTCTGTCCGAAAGACTCCACCAGCCTCACCATGACGTCGTTGCGATCAGTCTTTATAAACTCTATGTCGGTGATGTCCTGTTCGGGCAAGGATTTGATAAAGGCGAGCAGTCTGGTTTTCTGTTCCGGCTCTTGAGAAATCCTGTATAGGACCGCAGACAGATTGCTGCCGTCCTCTTTGATGAGGTCGTCCTTCACATAAGCATAGTCACGCATCAGCGCAGGACGCGGATCAAGAAACACCACATTGCGCAAGGTTTCACGTATGGCTTTTGTAACAGCAGGAATGATGCGCTGTGAGTCATGATGAGCCGACTCAAATCGACCTGGCGTTTCGAGCTGATAGAAAATGGCTTGTCGGTTTGAACAAGGAATATGAGGCTTGTTTTTTCCTCGTTTGAAGTTGTTGTAGGCAACCCTGATCTCATCGGTATGGTCATTGGCGCGACCGTCGACCTGGTACAGAGGAACCGCTTCGCCCGGTTTCACTACGCTTTCCGCTGTGACGACCAACTGATCGGCTACCAGGCCAATCGATATTTCAAAATGCCCCCACCCCTTTGGCATGCCCTCAAACCGGCCCCCCAAACTGAAACTCGCAAGAGGATCGCGCAGCAAATCATTTGCCTGCCCACGAACAACCGCATCGCCACTCTGAATTGATCGTGTGATGTCTTCAAGACGGCTGCCTTTGGCCAGCCAGTTGAGCAAACGAATAGCTTCAAGGACGTTGCTCTTGCCCGAAGCGTTGGCACCGATTAAAAAGGTCATGGCTGCCAGCGGAAGACTTGCACTCTCGTAACTCTTGAAGTTTTTCAGTTCAATCGAAATCAACATGCTTTCGAAACTCGCACACGCGTCATCAAGTCGTTCTCCAATAATCGATGTTGCCCAAGTGCATGGAATCCCCGCCGCCTTGAGCTTTTCATACTCAGGTCAAGAATTTAACACTATTCCTGACATGGCAAGTCGCCAATGCTGCGAGCGCAGATTACGATTGTTCGGCTCCGTGACGCTGACTGACAGGCGCATGCTCGGCCATCAGCTCGGTAATCCAGTCAATGAACACACGCACCTTGATGCTGATATGCCGGTTCGGCGGGAATGCCACGTACATCGGCATGCTGTCCAGCTGCCAGTCTTTAAACAGCGGTATCAGGTCGCCGCGCACCTGATGCTGCCTGGCCATGTAGTCCGGTAGCCAGAGAATGCCCATTCCGGCCAGACCTGCGGCAATGTAGGCATTGCCATCATCTACCGCCAGCGCATAGCGGCCCTGCACATGGACCTTTTCACCGTCGCGGTGCATTGCGTATGGCAGCGCCTTGCTGGTGCGCGCCCACAGGTAGCCAACGATACGATGGGCAGAATCTTCAAGTTCGCGCGGGTGAACAGGCGTGCCCATTCGCGTTAGATAATACGGCGCGGCGTACACACCCAGTTGCAGGTCGCCCACCCGCCGCGCGATCAGTGACTGATCGGTTACTTCACCACCGCGCACGACGCAGTCAACATTTTCGCCAATCATGTCGACAATACGGTCGCTGACACCCATGTCGATCTGGATGTCCGGATAGCGGGCATGGAAACCAGGCAGCGCAGGCATCAACAGCATGCTGGCAAACGGGCTCGGCACGTCCACGCGCAATCGACCTCTGGGCAGCGACGTCGCGTCGGAAAGGCTGGTCTCCGCGTCATCCATGTCGGCCAGCAGCCTGACCACGCGCTCGTAATAGGCTGCGCCGTCGGCAGTCACGTTCACCTTGCGTGTGGTGCGGTTGAGCAGCCTGACCCGCAGGCGTGCCTCCAGTTGCTGCACCAGCTGCGTCACGCTGGTCTTGCTCATGTGCAGCGTGGCGGCAGCTTTGGTGAAGCTGCCTGTTTCCACCACTCGGGCAAACGCTTGCATCGCGTCAAAACGGTCCATTCTCGCCCTGCCTGTCTCGTCACGCTGGCCTGCCGGATTGTTTGGGTTCTCCAAACAGTGCTGAGTACGGTTGCTCGTTTATCGGTTCGGCGCAAGTCCCTACAGTGGCCTCACCACTGATTTCAGGTCACTCGACCCTTTGATGGAGGCACCCATGCCACACCGTGACGTCGTTTTCCCCGCTGGTCGTCAGGCGCTTTACGAGCGCAATCGCTATTCGCCCGCCGTACGTTCCAATGGTTTTCTGTTTGTTTCTGGACAAGTGGGCAGTCGCGAAGATGGCTCACCGGAGCCGGATCTCGAAAAGCAGGTGCGCCTGGCGTTCACCAACCTCAACGCCATTCTGCTGGCCGCTGGCTGCACGTTCGATGATGTGGTCGACGTGACGGTGTTCATTGTCGACCCCGAAGCGAAGTTTGAGCGTATATGGAAGGTGGTCCCGGAATTCTGGGGCAACGCGCCGCACCCGACCCTGACGGGCGTCGGCGTCACCTGGCTTTATGGCTTTGATTTTGAAATCAAGGTGATTGCCAGGTTACCGGAAACTGCACGCGACTAGCCGCAGCCGGCAGCTCAGTTGCTGCGAATCGGTACCACGCGGTCGCTGGCATAAACAGCCGCGGGCTCTTCAAACTGCTGGAAGAATTTTCCGGACACCACATGATCAAGAAACTGTGCTTGGTCTTCAGTGGTCTGCAGCATCGGCGAGTAGCCATCGGCATCGGGCACTGCAAAAAGACGAGCCTTGCGTTCATGCGCCACAGCGATGAACGCTCTTTTCTCTTCGTCGGACATCGCCGAAAAGTAGTCAGACAGATTTTCCAGCGAGCGTACCGCCAGATCCTGGTCGAGCTGATCGTCATCCGTGAACATCAAATGCCAGACGAAATCGAAAGAAAGCTCAGCGAGGGCACGCATAGACGGGTTCCGTAGTGTTGAGAGACGCGAGAGTCACTGTTCACTTCAATTCGGTCAAGCGCTAAAAGATGACCTGCGTCAAGTGCAGCTCCATAAATGGCTGAATTTTGCGTTCGCGTCATGGATAAGAGGGGCAGGCTCAGTAGGCGATGAATGCCGGATTCTCGATCAGTAGCGCCATGCCCTGCCCGCCCCCTACGCAGGCGGCGGCAATCCCGTAGCGCAGGTTTTTTTCGCGCAATTGCCGGGCCAGGGTCATGACCAGACGCAGCCCGGTGGCTGCCAACGGGTGGCCCAGGCCCAATGAGCCGCCCAGACAGTTGAGTCGTTCGCTTTCCAGTTCCAGCGTTTGTGTCACCGCCAGCATCTGGGCGGCCTGCGCTTCGTTTATTTCCAGCCGGCCAATGTCGCCCAGCGCCAGCCCGCTGCGCTGCAATAACAGCTCAACGGCAGGCGTCGGGCCAATGCCCATGAACTCTGGCGCGACGCCAATCACAGCACTGGCCAGCAGGTGCGCCAGCACCGGTCTTTGTGACTGCGAAGCGCGGCCCACCAATGCCGCTGCCGCGCCATCGACCACCGCACAGCTGTTGCCTGCGGTCTGCACACCATCAGCATGAATGGCGCGCAAACGGGACAAGGCCGCCAGGGTGGTCGCTCGCGGATGGCTGTCCTGCGTGACCGTTTCAACTCCTCGCGGCAACTCGATGCTGCGCGGCTGGTACCCCTCCAGCTCAAAGCGCTCGCTGCTGACCGGCACAATTTCGCCAGCCCATTGGCCGCCAAGCTGCGATTGCAGTGCGCGCTGATGGCTGAGCAATGCATAACCGTCGACGGCCTCACGGCTCAAGCCGTAACGTTTTGCAAGATTGTCCGCCGTAGCAATCATGTCCATTGCCGGTGCCGGGTCGTACAGCGCTTCCCAGAGAAAGTCCTTGAACTGCACGGCACCGCCCAGCGGGAAGCCGTCGCGATGGGTATAGGCCGCAATCGGGTTGCGCGACATCGATTCGGCAGCAACGCACAGCGCCATCTGCCCGCCTTCGCTCACGTGCTGAGCGGCCTGACGCAACAGTTCGAGACCTGTGGCGCAGATGCGCTGCACGCCCAGCGCCGGAACGCTTTGCGCGACGCCGCTGTACAGGCCGACATGCCGGGGCAGCAGGTACGCGTCGAAACTGGCTTGCGCCATCGAGCCGGTCAGTACGCTGTCGACCTGACCTGGCTGAGTGGCTGCACGCGCCAAAACCTCACGACCGACCTTTATACCCAGATCGATGGGTGAAATATGCCCCAGAGCGCCGCCCAGATCGACCCACGGCGTGCGCACTGCGTCGACAATGGCCACGTCGCTGAACGCCAGATATTGCCCGCCGCTGCTCATGCCGTCGGCTCGGCACTGATTTTATCCGGGGACTGATCACGATAAAGCGCTTCGACTATTTCTGCCCGCCACTGCAGCACCGCACGCTGGTTGATCGAACCCTTGTCGGTGATTTCGCCACGATCAATAGACGCGGGTTCGTCAAGCAGCACGATCCACTCCAGACGGCTGGCATTGCCATTCGCACCTTGGTTCAGGCGGGTCAGCCATTCGCCGAACCACGCACGTACCGGCGCACTGGCCAACACCTGTGTATCAGAAGCCTGTGCATCCAGCCCGGCCAATTGGCGACATTCGTGCAATCTAGGAAACACCAGCGCACCCAGGCATTCGCGATCAGGCGCGGTGATGACCACATCCTGCACGTACGGCGAGCCTTCCAGCACTGCGCGGTTGCGCATTGGTCCGACGCTGACAAACACGCCGGACGACAGTTTGAAGTCCTCGGCCAGACGCCCGTCGAACATCAGGCCCAGCTCGGGTGCCGCGGGATCGGCGAGCTTGATTGCATCGCCGGAGCAATAAAAACCGTTTTCGTCGAACACGTCGGCAGTCTGCTGCGGCGAGCGCCAGTAGCCTGGCATTATGTGCGGCCCGCGAAAACGGCCTTCCAGCTTACCGTCCACCGGCACCAGACACACTTCGCATCCTGGCGCAGGCAAGCCGATATAGCCGGCCATCGACAGCGGTCCGGTGGTGAACGTGCAGGAAGGCGCAGCCTCGGTCATGCCCAACCCGGCCATCATGCGAATCCGTTCGCCACAATGCTGCTCGGCGACACGGTCAAGACGATCCCAGATACTTTGCGACAGGCCGGCTGCGGCGAAGAAGAACAGTTTCATGCGCGAGAAGAATCGCTCACGCAGTTCGGCGTCCTGCTCCAGCGCGTTGACCAGCTCTTCCCAGCCCTTGGGCACGGTCAGGTAGGCCGTCGGCGAGATTTCCTTAAGGTTGCGCAGGGTTTCGGCAAAACCCTGGACGGTCGGTTTGCCGTTGTCCAGATAGAACGTGCCACCGTTGTACAACACGATACCGAGGTTATGGCTGCCGCCGAAGGTGTGATTCCACGGTAGCCAGTCGACCAGCACGGGCGGCTCTTCGCCGAACACCGGAAATGTCTGCAGCAGCATCTGCTGATTGGCACACAGCATGCGCTGCGTGGTCACTACGGCCTTGGGCAGTTTGGTCGAGCCCGAGGTGAACAGGAACTTGGCGATACTGTCCGGACCACTGGCCAGAAAAGCCGCCTCGGCTTCACGGCCGCCAGGCTGATCGAACAGGCTGGCGAAGCTCAGTGGACGCCTGCCAGCGAGTTGGCCGCGTACAGTGATGATCGGCGTATCCGCTGGAATGACCGCATCAATGGCGCGCTGAAACGGCGCGGCTTCGCTGACAAACACCAGTCCTGGCTGCAACACTTCGCAAACATGCCGCAGCTTGGCGAAATCCTGGGACATGACTGAATACGCTGGCGATACCGGGCAATAGGGAATCCCCGCGTACATGGCACCCAGTGCAAGCTGCAAATGCTCGATGTCGTTACCCGAGAGCAGCGCCAACGGCCGCTCGGCGGAGAGGCCATACGCCAGAAGGCTCTGCGCGATGGCGCGCACGTCTGTGAGCATGTCGGCGTAACTGACCTTGCGCCAGCCACCACGGCTGTCGCGGGCGGCAATAAAGGTTTGCTGCGGACGGATGCTGGCCCAGTACACCAATCGGTCGAGCAAGCGATCGGGCAATTGCGCCAGTGGTTCCAGAGCGCGCATATGCAAAATGCCCTGCTCTTCCCGCACCTCGATGGGCGGATGACCGATGGAGACCTGGCGATAGCGTGGTGAGCTATCTTCACTGTGCAGCGTTGATGATCTGATATCGGAACTCACGTGCGTTCTCTCCATCAAGGTACGCAGACACCCAACGGCTTGCAGCGGTTCGGGCGGGGCGTAGCAGCACAGGCTGCAGCCTTGTTATTGTTATGCCTGACTTGCTGGCGACACGGTCTTTTGCAACAGTTCGGTGACGCCAGCGCCGGAGGATTCAGATCGGGTAGTGCCGCGGCCCGTTTTGCAAGGTCACCCAGCGCAACTGAGTAAAATGCTCGACAGAAGCCTTGCCACCGAAACTGCCATACCCGCTGGACTTGACCCCGCCAAAGGGCATTTGCGCCTCGTCGTGCACAGTCGGTCCGTTGATGTGGCAGATACCCGACTCGACCCGCTGCGCAAGCGCTAGAGCGCGGCTGGTGTCGCGACTGAAAATTGCCGCCGAGAGGCCGAATTCCGAATCATTGGCCAGCCGCAATAACGCCTCGTCACCTTCGCCACGGATCACCACAGCCACCGGCCCGAAGGACTCTTCGCGGTACAGGCGCATGGTGTCAGTCACGCCGTCGAGCAACGTCGGTTGCAGAATGCTGCCCTGTAACTGCCCGCCAATCACCAGCGTTGCGCCCAGATCCACAGCGTCATCGATCAACGCCTTGATGCGCGTGCCAGCCCCGACGTCTACCAGCGACCCCAGCACCGATTCACTGTCATCCGGGTTGCCGGCACGCAACGTTTCGATCTTGGCGCTCAGTTTTGCAACAAAGGCATCCGCCACCTTCCGATCAATGATCAACCGTTCGGTGGACATGCAGATCTGGCCCTGATTGAAATAGGCACCAAATGCGGCCGCTTCCACCGCCGCATCCAGATCAGCGTCGTCCAGCACCAGAAACGGTGCCTTGCCGCCCAGTTCAAGCAGTGCCGGTTTCAGATGGCGTGCCGAGAGCTCACCGACGATACGCCCCACATGGGTCGAACCGGTGAAATTGACTCGACGCACGGCCGGGTTGGCGATCAGACGCTCGACAATCGCCGCAGCATCGGCAGGCGCATTGCTGATCACGTTGACGACACCGTCGCCCAGCCCGGCATCCTGCAATACCTGACCGATCAGCCGATGCACTGCAGGGCTGAGCTCCGATGCCTTGAGCACCACGGTGTTACCGCAGGCAAGCGGCATGGCGATTGCGCGGGTAGCAAGAATCACCGGCGCATTCCACGGTGCGATACCAAGTACCACGCCGCAGGGTTGGCGCAGCGCCATGGCAAAGCAGCCGGGCACATTGGAGGGAATGACTTCACCGGTAATCTGCGTGGTCATCGACGCAGCTTCGCGCAGCATGCTGGCGGCCAGTTGTACGTTGAAGCCATACCAGTTGGCCATCGCCCCGGTTTCGCCAGCGGCAGCGATAAATTCGCCACTGCGCGCCTGCAACTGCTCGGCAGCCTTGAGCAGGCGCGCTCGGCGCTCGCCGGGTGCCAGCGCAGCCCAGGCAGGGAACGCAGCCTGAGCAGCCGCGACTGCTGCATCGGCATCTTCCAGGGTCGCTGCGGCCACACGCGAAACCACTTCGCCAGTCACCGGGTTACAGCGTTCAAATGTACGTCCATCACGGGCGGGGCACGACTGGCCGCCGATCAGCAGGGGCACGTCCAGCATGATCATTCCTCTTTGTTATTGTTGTTCAAGGGCTGCCTCGAACCTTGCAATGCAAGCCTCAAGTCAAAGCCTTACGCGTGCAGCTGCCATCTACCGCTTATAAGCTTCCAACCCTGGTTTGATGCTCTTGTCGTCGAGGAATTGCTTCATGCCTTGCTCGCGCCCGCCTTCCTTGTCCAGCAGTCGTGACTGATCGAGTTTGGCATACAGGTAGTCTTCGTTCTGCTCCCAGGTCAGTTCGCGGCAGCGCTTGAAGCCGTGCTTGGCGGCGCGCAGTACCACCGGGTTCTTTTCCAGCAGGTTGAGGGCCAGGTCTATGGTCACCTGACGCAGTTGTGCCAGCGGCACGCTCTCATTGACGAGCCCCATTTCAGCGGCTTTCTTACCATCGAAGGTCTTGCCGGTCATGATGTAGTAAAGCGACTGGCGATGACCCACGGTATCGGCCATAGCCTTGCTCACCAGATTGCCAGGCGGAATGCCCCAGTTGATTTCCGACAGCCCGAAGGTCGCTTCATCGGCGCAGATCGCCAGGTCACATGCCACCAGCGGGCTGAAGCCCCCGCCGAAACACCAGCCGTTGACCATTGCGATGGTCGGTTTGGCGTACATGCGCAACATCTTCCATTGCCACTGGGAGGCCTCGCGACGGATTTTTTCCTGAAGAATCTCCGGTCCGGCGTCCACCTCACGAAAGTACTCCTTGAGGTCCATGCCGGCAGTCCAGGCCTCGCCCGCACCGGTCAACACCAGAACACCTGCGTCGGGATCCTGCTCGAGTGTTTCCAGCACATCGATCATTTCACGGTTCAGGGTCGGGCTCATGGCATTGCGCTTTTCAGGCCGATTGAGTATGACCCACGCGATGCCTTGCTCAATTTCGACCTTGACGGTTGCCCAGCGACCTTCGTACTTGCTCATGGCGATACTCTCTTGTTCTTGGCTTGACGATAGCTCAAAGCTAAACGGCAAATATAGTTATGTCAATTAACTGTTAGCGTTATTAATCAAAAAGTCGGCACTCTGCCTGCACAGGCTGGTCACAGTGACGTATACCCCATAGCTATCGTTCGCTAACCTCGGCAAACTGATCGGCTGATTGACCCACCCCATCAAAAGGACTGCACTTTCAATGGCCAAGCCATCCGACATTGCCGACATTTGCCAGGCCTCCGCACAGGTTGCCGAAGCAGCTTTGCCAACGGATTCTGCGCTGGATGATCTGATCGGTTATGCCATGCGCCGGGCACAGCTCAAGCTGTTCCAGAACCTGATCGGACGTCTTTCCGCCCACGACCTGCGCCCGGCGCAGTTTTCGGCGCTGGCGATCATCGAGCAAAACCCGGGCCTTATGCAGGCAGACCTGGCCAAGGCGCTGGCTATCGAACCGCCCCAGGTCGTACCGTTGCTGAACAAGCTCGAAGAACGTGCACTGGCCGTGCGGGTTCGCTGCAAGCCAGACAAACGCTCGTATGGCATCTTCCTCAGCAAGAGCGGCGAGACATTGCTGCGCGAACTGAAACAGATCGCCGCCGACAGTGACCTCGATTCCACTTCGGCGCTGGATAACCAGGAACGTCAGGACCTGCTCAGGCTGCTGAAAAAGGTCTACCAATCGTAAAAATCCGTCATCAACGGCGATTTTTGCCGTCGATGACGGGCTGATTACCAGAGTGGCAAGCTGTACTGAACAATAAAGCGCGTCTGGTTTTCATCGCGAAAGGCGGCGCCTGCGGGGAAGTCGTTGCGATAGATCGACTTGCGCGCCAGCAGGCCGATATTCTTCAGCGGGCCGCTCTGAACGACGTAGCCCAGCTCCATCTGAAACTCACGCTCCTTGCGATCATCGGCATTGAAAGCGGCCAGTTCGATGTTGTCGCCGCGCACATAACGCAGGCGACTGCGTAACCCGACAAGCCCCACGGCAGTGAAGTCATAGTCGTAAATGGCTTGCCAGGTACGCTCCTTGGCATTGAGAAAGTCAGAACTCATGGTCATCTCGCTCAACCCCATCAGTTCGGTGCCCGATACATAGGGTGTAGCGGTATCGCCGCTCGAATGCATATAGCCAAGGCTGACGCTGTGCCCTCCCCACTTGTAACCCAACAGCGCCGACAGGTTCTGGTTATCCACGTCTCCGGCTTTCGCGCTGCCCGTGTCGCTACTGAAAAAGCTGCGCAGATCAGTGGTCAGCACGCCATCGCCGATTGCCAGTTTGTGTAGTAGCGCGAGCGTGTTCTGAGTATAAAGATCAGCCACTTCAGCGTGATACGCGCGTATGCTGAGCTCCTTGTTGACCTGATAGTCGCCCCCGACATAGGCCATGTGCGATGACGTTGCTGCACCATTGAAGCGCCGGTTCGGCGAAGCGATGGTCATTGCCTGATAGTTGCTGGAATCGCGCTTGTTGACCCGATCAATATAGCCGGCATTGAAGGTCAAGCCGTCGATGTCCTTTGAGGTCAGCGTCGTGCCCCGAAAAGTCTGCGGCAACAGGCGTGAGGGGCTGGCGAAAGCAAACGGCAGAAAAATCGACACGTCGCCAGTCTTGATTGTGGTTTCGCGGAATTTAAGCTTGCCGGTCAGCGCCAGTCGGGAATACTCGTCAGCAGCCCGTCCGTCACTGGCCGATATCGGCAATAGCTCGGTACCGCTGCGGTCTGGCGAAGAATCAAGCTTTACACCCGCCAGCGTTCGCGCATCAAGACCGAAGCC
The DNA here is from genome assembly GCF_032587815.1 of Pseudomonas syringae group sp. 26L6. Classification (NCBI taxonomy): domain Bacteria; kingdom Pseudomonadati; phylum Pseudomonadota; class Gammaproteobacteria; order Pseudomonadales; family Pseudomonadaceae; genus Pseudomonas; species Pseudomonas syringae group sp. 26L6. The sequence continues at coordinate 49,963 of NZ_JAWHPJ010000012.1, read as the reverse complement.
CACCGGTCCTTCTGTGAAGCCGGATTCGGCGTTGATAATGACCCCCTGCGCCCACTCCCGTGTGGCTGTTTTGGCACCATCGTCCTTGTAATCACGGTCCATATAATAATTGCGCAGCGTCAAGGTGCCGTGGCTGTCCTCCAGAAACCCCTGAGCCTGTACGAGGTCAGGTATAGCGCTGACGCCCAGCAGGCCCAGCGCGAGACCGCAATTTTTCCCACGGAAAAAGAGAGTTGACACAGCTTTTGCTGCACCACGAGTGAGCGTTGGCATGTTGGATGTCCACTTATTGTTGTTGTTTTTGGATTCGGTCCGGCGCTGGCCGCAGGTCCGTTGGAGGAGAATTGGAGGATTTCGTATCGACGTCAATCCAGAGTGACCGATAATCGAACATTAATAATGTTAACTACTTAACTACCACTCTTTAAATACCTCCCTAACTCAATGTTTTAAAAAGACTAATTCCTGCTTTTATTGAATTATTGGTCCGGATTCATTTTTTAGTTATTTTTGTTACCTTGATCAGCACCTGTCACAACGCCTCGTCGGCGCTCGGGAACAGGCTTTTCTCCACAACAAAAACAACAATGAGGCTTGCCATGAACAGTTCGTTGCGTCGTTCGACGCTGACCATCATCTTGTGTTCTATCGTCGCACTCATCGAAGGTTTCGACCTGCAGGCTGCCGGGACGGCGGCGGCGGGACTTCGTCAAAGCTTTGCCCTTGACCCGAAAATGATGGGCTGGGTATTCAGTGCAGGGATCATCGGGCTGCTGCCGGGCGCTTTTTTTGGCGGCTGGATTGCGGATCGCATCGGCCGCAAGAAGATTCTGGTAAGCGCAGTACTGCTGTTCGGGGTCTTCTCGCTGAGCACTGCTTATGTCGAAAGCTTTTCTGCCCTGTTGCTGGTGCGCTTCATGACCGGCCTGGGGCTGGGGGCTGCGCTGCCCAACCTGATCGCCTTGTGCGCCGAAGCTGTCGGCGAACGCCATCGCGGGCTCGCCATCAGCGTCATGTATGCAGGCGTTCCGCTGGGCGGAGCCCTGGCTGCGGTGGTCGCGATGTTTACCAGCGAGCACTGGCAGACAACTTTCATCATCGGTGGTCTGGTGCCACTGCTGGTGGTCCCGTTGATGATCCTGTTACTGCCCGAATCCAGTGCCTTTAAACAGCAAACGACTGCCAGCGCTGCCCGGCATTCAAGTGCCAGCGCACTGTTCGGCGAAGGCAGAGCTCGCACGACACTGGCCTTGTGGGTCGGCTACTTTTTTACCCTGACCGTCATGTACATGCTGCTCAACTGGCTGCCGTCGCTGTTGATCGGCCAGGGTTTCAGCAAACCTCAGGCGGGCCTGGTGCAGATGCTGTTCAATATTGGCGGCGCGCTGGGCTCGCTACTGGGCGGGCTGTTGCTGGATCGCTGCAACGGCACCAAGGTCGTGCTGTTCGTCTACGCCGGTTTGCTGGCTGCGTTGGCGGGCGTGGGCATGTCGGTCGGCATCGTGCCGATGGCAATTGCCGGGTTTGCTGCCGGGGTATTTGTGATGGCCGCGCAACTGGTGCTGTATGCGCTGGCCCCTCCTTCGTACCCGACTTCGGTACGTGCCACCGGTGTCGGCGCTGCGGTAGCCATCGGCCGCCTCGGCTCTGTGGCCGGCCCTTTGGCTGCCGGGCATCTGCTCGGAGCCGGTGCGGGAACCGCTGGCGTACTGTTGGCCACCTCACCCGGCCTGGTGATTGCCGCACTGGCGGCGATCACGGTGCTGTCCAGGTCGGTCGCCCTCGAGAAGCGTGAACTCAAGGTTGCAGAGTCGAGGTGATCAGGTCCATCGTCCTCACGTTCCGCGTGATGCATTTCGTGACACTGTTCGTCACATCGCGGTTCTGCGACTTCAGGTGGATTGAGGTTCGACTCAGGTCACCTTTTCGCACCTCGGCGACCTACTTTGATGGGGCCAAAGTAGGCAAAACCCTTCGCTCCTGTTTCCGGCCCGACTTCGTCGGGTTCCTTCGCCCTGACGCTGATCCGGGGGTCGCCGCAACGGGCCATCCATGGCCCGGTGCGGCTAGCCTGGCGTCCTGCCAGGCTACCCCCGGATCAGCGCCAAGGCTCAGCCGTCACTAAGGTCGCACTCTGCGTCGTCAGTGCCATCGCAATAAAAAAGCGCTTTGTGGCAGCGGCTGACGGCAAATCATGCAGTTTCGCCGCATCTGAGACGAACTGCACGCTACGCATTGGCAGATAACCATACAAACCTTACAACTTGTGCAGAAAATTCAGCACCAGCTTGTTGCCTTCGGTGCGGTTTTCCGCACCCTGCTCGAAGTAGCTGTTGACCGTCAGGACGTTCTCCTTGCTGAAGGCGTACAGGAAGCCGGGGCCGATGGCCCAGACTTTTTCCTTGCGGCCACTGACATCATGGCCATCCACCTGGGTGTCCGTGAACTGCTTGAGCCAGTAGCCGTTGAGCCCCAGCGAAAGCTGTTCGGTCACTGCGTATTGCACGGTCAGGTTGGCATGCAGCGCCTGGCCCGCCTGAGTGTCGGAGACATTGCCGAACCCGGCTTGCGGGTCGTCATTCTTGCCGTTCCACAAGTACATGAAACGCCCGCTGGCCGACCATTTCGGGGAAAACCAGTAAGTCGCTGCGTAGTATGGGTTGAACGACCAGAAGTTGCTGCCGGGGTTGATCGAACGATTGCGATTGTAGGCACCCACCGGGATCGCAATATCCGCCTCGATACGCTGGGTCAACAGTGGGCTACCGTCAGCACGAGTTATCGTCGGTAACTGTAGAAACGGGCCGATGATCACATCGCCAAACCCTGCACGCGAACTCAGCACGGTGTTATCCAGACCATCGTCCACGTCGGCATGCGCCAGCGACGTGTTGATTGCGGTAATACCCGGCATCGCGCCATTGGCCAAAGGCTGGCCGACGTAAATGAGCTGCGTGGTCACGGCCAGTACATCCACATCCTGTTTGGGAAGTTGCAGTTTGTCGCCATTCACGTCATTGAAGCGATCGGCCCTGGCGTAGTTCAGGTATTCCTCCAGATACCAGCCTGGCCCTGCCGGGGCTGGCGATCCGTCGTAGAAGCTGGTGTTGCCCAGATTAAGGCCGGGCAAGTCATAGGCATAGGTGGTCGATGAAAGGCCGATGATTGATACGGTCGCAACGGTACGCAAGATAGACTTGGGCATCTTGTGATTCCTGTACTTATTGTTGTTGTTTTCAATATCCCCGACGCCACGAGCGTGCCATCGGGGTTGCACCGCTTGCAGCCATTACACGTAAGAAGCTGCCAGCCCTCCGTCTACCGGCAAGTTGACACCGTTGATCCAGCGCGATGCGTCGGAACACAGAAACGCAATCACCTCGGCCACCTCATCAGCCAGCGCAGGACGCTTCATGTGCAAGCCGTCACGGGTGACCCGCTCCTGGCCGACCATGCTGACAAAATCCCCCAGAATAGGTGTGAACACCGGGCCCGGCGCGACGCAGTTGACACGCACCGACTGCTCGCGAAACCACTCTTGCGACTGCTGAAAGCTCCAGACAATCAGCGCCTCCTTGAAGTACTGGTAGCAGGTCTCCTGAGCGACCGGATTGGCTGCCAGCCACGCCTGCCCTTCGCTGTAGCTTTCAGTGGCGGCCAGCGCCTTGTGCAGCTCCAGCCGTTTAACCCATTGGTCACCGAGTATCGACGATACGTTGACGATACTGCCGCCTGGGGCCATGCGCGGCAGCAAACACTGGGTCAGATGGCGCAGCCCCAGGTAATTGACTCGGGCGACCGCCTGAACCGGCGTAGTGCCGGGCACGCCGGCGATGTTGCACAGGGCGTCGATCTGTCTGGGCAAGCGCTCGACCAGCGCATTGATACTGTCAGGATCAGCCAGGTCCGCCTGGAAGAATCCGTCCACGGTCAGTTGCGGTTCATGACGATCGATGCCAATCACTCTGGCACCTTGAAAGCGCGCCACCCTCGCCAGCTCAGCGCCAATTCCGGAGGACACACCCGTAATGATCAGTGTTTTATTATTCAGGTTCATAGTCACGCGCTCTTATTGTTGTTGGATCACGTTTTGTCGTTGCATCACATCACTACTTGCAATAAAGCATGGAAGCCCAGGCACCCTCAGAATGGGTAGGTCGGAGCCTGATTCTTCACGGTCACCCACTGCCACTGGCTGTACTCCTCCCAGTCTGAAGGGCTGCCTGCGCTGCAGCCGTTGCCCGACGCTCCGCGCCCGCCGAACGAGTTGATGCACTCATCGGCCACGGTCTGGTCATTGATGTGCAGCATGCCGCACCGCAGTCGATCGCCAATCGCCGTCGCGCGGCCCACATTCGGGGAAATAACGGCAGCGGCCAGGCCATATTCAGAGCGATTGGCCAGTTCAATGGCCTCCTCATCGGTGGAAAAACTGACCACTACGGCCACCGGGCCAAAAATCTCCTCCTCGAATGCACGCATACCGGGCTTCACGCCGCTGAGCACTGTAGGGCGATAGAACAGGCCCTCGTATTCACCACCAGTTTCCAGCTGCGCACCAGCTTGCAGGCTGTCGCTGACCACCTGATGTACATGCTGCAACTGGCGTTTGTTGATCAGCGGCCCCAACGCAGCTTCACCGCGTGCCGCATTACCGACCGTCAACGCCCGTGCCTTGTCTGCCAGCTTGCGGGTCAGGTCGGCGACAATCGATTCGTGAACCAGAATCAGGCCGGTGGCCATGCAGATCTGCCCCTGATGGAGCCAGGCTCCAAACGCTGCATTGCTGGCAGCCAGATCAAGGTCGGCGTCTTCGAGAATGACCAGGGGGTTCTTGCCTCCCAATTCCAGCGACACTTTCTTCAGATTGCGCCCGGCAGCCTCGGCAACCTTGCGTCCGGCCGCAGTTGAACCGGTAAACGTGATCATCTGTACATTGGTGTCGCGGCACAGCGCTTCGCCCGCATCCGCCGCCCCCGGCAACACATGCAACAGCCCTTTGGGCAGCCCTGCTTCCTCGAACAGCCTGGCAATCAGAAAACCGCCACTGATCGGCGTCTGCGGGTCAGGCTTGAGCACCACGGCATTGCCAGCGGCAAGCGCAGGAGCAACCGAGCGCATGGACAGCACCAACGGAAAGTTGAACGGCGAAATCACCCCCACCACACCGTGTGCGACGCGCCGTGCATAAGACAGGCGACCGGCAGCGCTGGGCAGCATCAGACCGTGACCATGAGCCTGCGAAAGCATACCCGCGGCCTGGCGCAGCAACACAATGGCCTCATTCACTTCGTGCTGGCCCTTGTGCAGACTGCCGCCGCTCTCCCGAGCCACGTACAAAGCCAGTTCATCGAACGCACAGACCGCGTGATCGGCGGCCAGCAAAAATATTTCAGCCTTTTCACGAGGCCCCAGCGCCGCCCAGGCAGGCTGGGCAAGCGCAGCTTCCCGGCAGGCAACGGCGATATCCGCCGCGTCAGCCATGGCAGTGTTCATCAACAGCTCGCCGGTCGCAGGCTCGATGACGGGCAATAACGGGGATGAGGAAGGAATCCAGTCGCCATTGAATACACATTCGGCTTCAATCGCGCGGTACAACAGGGGGGTGCCATCAGACGCTGACATATTCAGACTCCGGCTTTTATGGTTGTAATCGCCTGCTCCACTCCAATGGACAGCACGCGCCGTAAACAGGCCTGAGCAAAGCCTGTGCCGGGATTGCAATCAGGTTGTCATATAGCCGCTCAACCGCTCTGGAACAAGACTTTTCGGCAACCTCATTAACGGAGCAAACATCAAGGTCCGGAAATACTGCGCGGCCGAGCTTGTTCATTTGATAAAGTTATGTTTATTAACCGAGTCATGAATTGATCATTTAGACCAATGCCGGGCCGAGGTACAAGAATGAGAATTCCTCACTGCGAGCTTCCCGACCACAGCGTCTCCACTGAGCACTTCCTGCCTCGGGGCGACAGCAGTCAGCCAGACGCCAGTGGCTCGCCGACCGCCGAGGAATTGACCGGTTGCCTGTTCTTCTCGCCTGACGATGGGCGCATCTGGCTCAACGATCAGCGCATGTTGCTGCTGCACACCTCATCGTTCGGCACCTTGCGCCGCGAGATCATCGAGCGTCTGGGGCAGGAGCAGGCGCGCGGAATGTTCACCCGCGCCGGTTATCTGTCTGGCGCGCGCGACGCCCGGCTGATTCGCGAACGCTGGCCACTGGCTGATGCCACATCGGCGTTTCGTGCCGGTACGCACTTGCACACGCTGGAAGGCATGACCAAGGTCGAGCCGTTGCACTTCAAGTTCGACGCCGAGTCCGGGTTCTACGAAGGGGAGTTTCTCTGGCACCACTCCTGCGAAGCCGACGAGCATGTTGCGGCATATGGCATCGGGCAGGATTCGGTGTGCTGGACCGAAATCGGCTACGCCACCGGTTTTGTCAGCGGCCTGTTCGGGCAGATGGTGGTCTTCCGCGAAGTGGAGTGCCGCGGCATGGGCCACGCGAACTGCCGGGTCGTTGGCAAGACCGCGGAACAATGGGGCGACGTCGAACGCGACCTCGGCTACCTGAGCGTGGTCAAACCAACTGCCCCTGAACAAACTCCTCCACTGGCAAAAGCAAACCATGACGCAAGTCCGCCCACCGGCACCGAGCAGCCGCTGATTGGTGCCAGCGCCGCATTCAACGCCGCCACCCAGGCACTGCAGCGTGTGGCAATGACCCCGGCAACGGTATTGATCAGCGGTGAATCCGGCGTCGGCAAGGAAATGTTCGCCCGCCAGTTGCACCAGCTCAGCCGCAACCGCGAAGGCCCGTTCGTGGCGCTCAACTGCGCAGCCATTCCCGATAACCTGATCGAAGCCGAGCTGTTCGGTGTCGAGCGTGGGGCATACACCGGGGCGACGCACTCAAGGCCCGGGCGTTTCGAGCGCGCCAATGGCGGCACGCTGTTTCTGGATGAAATTACCTCCCTGAGCCTGGCCGGGCAAAGCAAACTGCTGCGCGCCCTGCAAGAGCGGGAGATCGAACGCGTCGGGGGCGGCCACGGTATCAAGGTCAATGTTCGGGTGGTGGCGGCGACCAACGTCGACTTGCGCAAGGCGGTGGCCGATGGCGAGTTCCGCGAGGACCTGTTCTACCGCCTGAATGTTTACCCGATCACCCTGCCCCCATTACGCGAACGCCGCGATGACATTCCGTTGCTGATCAACGCCTTTCTCAAAAGATTCTGTCAGGAGTACGGCAGGACGCCGGCCGGCTTGACCATGCGAGCATTGAAGACGTTGCTGCGTTATGACTTCGCCGGGAATGTGCGCGAGCTGCAGAACCTGATCGAGCGTGGGCTGATTGCCAGCGACGAGGGCCAGGCGATTGATCTGGTGCATATCTTCCGCAACGAGTCGTTACCGGAGGACTCCTACTCGTTGAACCCCGAGGGCACTTTGCGGCAGACCTCTGTTTCAGAAACCCGGCAGTCCTCGACTGCCAGACTGCTGGACACTTTGGGGCAGTCAGGCCAGGCATTCTCCATCGACGACCTCGAACGGCGCCTGATCCACGAAGCGCTGGACGAGAGCGAAGGCAACCTGGCGGCCGCCTCGCGTTTACTGGGCCTGAGTCGCGCCCAGTTTGCCTATCGTCTGAAGAAACAGCAGCCAGGGGGCGCCTAGATCGGCAAGGTGCTCACCACACGCAGGGCAAGCCCTTCGTAGGCATCCAGCGTGATGGTGAACTCGCCCTGATCGGTCAGATCGCCCTCGACCCGCTCGTTGATGATATCGACCACCGGACCCGGCGCGATGCCAGGCAGGTGCAGCGTTTCGACAATAGTCTCTGAGCTGAAGTTGAGCGCGGTGATCTGCGTGCCCTTGCCGGCAGGCAACTCGTGCACCATGACCAACAGCCCTGGATGCTCGACGTCGGGAATCAGAATCTGGCGGCTTGCTGCAATGTCGTAGGCGCGGCGCACAGCAAGAATTTTCTTGAGCTGCGAGGCAAACGAATCGGGTCGCTGGAGCTGACTGACCAGGCTGCCATACAGCGTCTTCGGACGCGGCATGTCACCAGCAGAAAATTCAGCTTCCGGGTCCAGATCCACCAGATCGTAGGCACCCCGATGAATCCAGCGAGTATCACCGTCCTGCATCAGGTGGTCGACCTGCTCGGCCGGCAGCGTCAAGGCGCCGACCAGGTCCCAGCCCGACAAGGCAAACACTCCCGGCTGCATGGCGTTGTACATCACCAGCAGCAGGTGGATGTGCTGGATCTGCTGAATGTCTGCATCGCTGATCGTGCTCAGATCACGAATGCCCAGCGCCGCGGTGATGATGCTGGCCGTCGTGCAGGAGACACCATTGGTGACGAACTTGAGGTTGTACGGCGCGTGTTCACCGGACAACTTCCCGTACATCTCTTCACGGATGTGCTCGCGCAGGATATTGCCCGGGAACGTCTGCCCCTGGTAATGGAAGGTGTCATGGGCGTGCAGCGTCCAGAAATGCACCAGCTCCAGAGTCAGCTCATCGTGGTTCTGCAAGGCATGGATCAGCGATGCCGGATCGATGCCGTACGCATGCACCTGACGCAGCATCAAGCGCAGGAACTCGGTGGTGCCGGTCAACAGTGCATGCTGATAGGCCGGTCGCGTGATGAAGTCGTAGGACAGGTCAGCGCCGCCCTGCCCCATGGACGCGATGTCATCGATGGTCAGGTTGAGTTCCTGGAAGCTGAAACCGCCTGCCTTGCGGATCGCACCGGCCAGTAGCTGGTTACCGGTGATCGACAGCGGGTGGCTTTCCGACCAGGCAGTGCCTTCGGCGCGACGCTCGACACCAAGGAAGCCGTTGGCGTCCAGACGCAGTACTCGCGCGCCCATCACATCAATGGCATGCAGCGCGTCACCGATGATCATCTGCTGCGCGGCAAAACTTGGGTCCAGCCAGTTCAATGAAGGCTGGCCGTCCTTGAAATAATGCAGGTAGACCCAGCGGCGGGCCTTGCCATCGACGCCATGCACCACATCGGTGGCGCTCCAGTCGGTTTCCTTGACGCCAGGCTCGAAGAAAATCACCCGTTGCAACTGACCGACGATGTAATGCTTGTCGCGTAACTGATCGACCACATCGGGCATCAGGTTGACTGCGTCGCGACCGGTCGGCACTTCAGGTAACAGCGGCCAGTCTTCCTCACGGATCTCGACCATGTGGAACAGGCCTGGGTAATCCTCGTACGCCAGCTCGGCAAGACGGAAGTCTGCGCCCTTGCCGGTGTGCGACGGGATGATGTCATCGATGATCACCGCGTTGTGCGCTGCAGCGATGCGCGACAGGCTCAACAGCTGTGCTTCGGTGCCCAGATCAGGGTCGATGCCGAAACTGATGCGGTCGAAGTTGCCATCGATACTCGGAGTCCGCTCGCGGCCTTTCAGCCCGCCGGACAGCTTCAGCGGGCCGTTGTGAATGCCCTGAATGCCGATCTCCGACAGCGCGTGCCACAGGGTTTCATCACCCAGCGCTTCCAGCACCGAGCCACCTTCGCGAGTGACGATAGAAGCCGGATAGGCGGTGAACCAGACTGACGCAATGGCGGATGCATCTCTGGGACGCGCAAGGGCGAAAGGACGCTGCCAGAGCCTGCCCTGCCCCGAATAGGTCTTGGCGCGCTGTCTTGCGGCATTAAGCATCGATTGCTCGACCAGCCAGTCCACGTACTGCTTGTCCGGTATCGTCATAGCGTCCAGTCTTCCTCTCGAATCGGCGACCTGAGACGCTCCGCAGGCGGAGCGCCCTGAATGTATTGCTTACGGATATGAGCCCACAGGGCCCGATTCGTTGCATTCATGTCGCGGTCTGACGCTCGCCGACCGTGCTATGACGAAGTTTTGCGGCATCAATAAGGTTGAGGGATGGCAACAGGAGGCTTTTTCAGTGCCTGAATCACCGCATTGGCGGCATTGGAAAGCAGCGAGGCCGGCCGCGCCACCACACTGATGTGCCGCATCACGGTCAGCGGCAGCGGGATCGACTCCAGCTCACGGAAGCGCCCGTTCAGCAACGCCCTGGGCAGAATCGAAATGCAATGGCGCTTGGCGACCAGATCCAGAAGTGTGTCCAGACAGGTCAGTTCGCCGCGTTGACTGAGCCGCACCTGCGCCGATGCCAGTTGCTGGTGCAAACGCTCGACCCCAGGATGCCGCCAGGCCACGTAACGTGACGCCTGCGAAAGCTCGGCGAAGCTTTGCGGCGTTACCTGTTTGCTGCGCGCCGCCACCAGCACGTAATGGTCCGACCAGCAATGATGCTCGAGATAATGCTCATTCAGGACAGTACCGGGCAGGATGAGGATGTCGGCTACTTCCTTTATCAACGCGTCCAGCGAGGGGTGTTGTTCGGAGCGGTGCAGCACGTTCAAGTGAATATCGGGGTAGTGATGGGCGAGAAAGTCCAGCGAGGCGCTCAGGCTGGTCTCGAGGATATGCGAGTGGTAATGAATGGTTACGCTGCCGCTGACCCCATTTTTTTTAGTTGTTCGAGTGTGGCCATGATGTTTCCGAGGGTCTGGTTGATGACCTTGCCTTCAGGGGTGAGGGTGCAGCCCGTACGGCTGCGAATGAACAGGCGTTTTTCAAAGAAGTCTTCGACTTCCTTGATGGCATAGCTGATGTTCGACTGGCTGCAGCCCAGAATGGCTGCGGCCTCCGAGAACGAACCGTGCTGGGCAACGGTTTGAACGACTTTGAAGAAATGGGTTTTCATGTGTCCTGCACTCTGGTTTTGCAAAGGTGGGTGCGGCCCTGCCGCTGAGCCGAAGGCTCGGGAATACAGGAAACCCCCGCTGAAACACCGAACTGGCCGGGATATCGGCCGTTCGAATAAATGTCTCAAGCGGGGGTAAAGCGAACGCTGGCTATCAGGTTGAAGGCGTGGCTATGCACATTTCGAGTGCACGGCGTCTTCAGGGGTATCCGCAGCGGAACTGAGTGGCTCAGTCGTTCTCGGTCCAGTCGAAATCCATTTGCAGCGCCGTGCGTTCGGCCAATTCACGACTGTGCAGGCGCTCTACCAGGTGAAGGCTCATGTCGATACCGGCGGAGATACCTGCCGATGTCACAAATGAGCCCTCGTCGACCCAGCGCAGGGTGCTGAGCACGTCTACCGAAGGGAACATTTCCTTGAGGTCGTCAATGTCTTCCCAGTGCGTGGTTACTTGCTTGCCTGCCAGCTTGCCGGTCCTGGCCAACAGAAAAGCACCGGTGCACACGGCAGCCACAACGCGCCCGGGTTCTGACTGATCGCTGATCCAGTGAATCACGTCGGGTTTTTCCAGTTCGGCAGTCACGACCCCGCCCGGGACGATCAGGCAGTCGATGGCCGGATGGTCGTTGATCGAAAAGTCCGGATCGACCTTGAGCCCGGCGCGGGCACGCACTGGTGCGGTGCTGCGCCCGATGGTGAACACATTGAACAACTGCCGGTCATCGCGGCTGTTGCGAGCATGCATGCGTGTTGCGGTGGTGAACACTTCGTAGGGGCCAGCGAAGTCGAGAACCTCGACGTCGTCATAAACGTAGATACCGATATTGAGTGGCACGAGTTGGCTCCAGGGCCTGCATGGCAGACCACTTGCATCATATTAAGGTTTAAGCAGTTTCAAGCGGTGACAGGGTGCAGATTACCCAGTAGCATCACGCCAAACTACTGGCTGAAATGCCAATATCCGGTAACATCGCGCCATGAAAAATCATCTCGTTGTCGCACTCATCTACAACCAGTTGTGCACCTTCGAATTTGGCTGCACGGTCGAAGTATTTGCGCTGAAAAGACCTGAACTGGGGGTCAACTGGTACGAATTCGCGACCTTCCCGGTCGACGATGGGCCAATCACCGCCGCCGGGGGCATTACCATCGTGCCAACGCCTGGCGAAGTACTGCTGGAGAATGCCGATACAATCATCGTGCCAGGCTGGCGCGGAGTGGAGTCCGCAGTTCCGCAGCGGCTCATCGAACAGCTCCAGGCTGCTCATGCACGCGGCGCGCGGATCTGCTCGATCTGTACAGGCGCTTTCGTTCTGGCCGCGGCCGGTTTGCTCGACGGGCACAAGGTCACCACCCACTGGCGCTACACCGACCTGCTGGCAACCATGTATCCGGGCCTGACCATTCAACCCAACGAACTGTATGTGGACCAAGGCACTATCGTGACAGCTGCGGGCTCGGCCGCAGGGCTGGACATGATGCTGCACCTGGTGCGCAACGATCACGGCTCGCGCGTTGCCAACATGGTGGCGCAGCGCATGGTCATCCCGCCTCATCGCGAAGGCGGGCAATCGCAATATGCGTCCCGGCAACTGGTGTCGGCCAGCGACGGGCCGATTTCCAACCTGATGGACTGGATCCGCAGCGATCTGCAGCGCCCTCACACCATCAAGGAAATGGCCTCAAGGGCGGCGCTCAGTACCCGCACCTTGCACCGCAGCTTTATGGAAAGTACCGGCCTTACGCCTTACGACTGGCTGCTCGGCGAGCGCATTGCCTACGCCAAGGAATTGCTGGAATCCTCGAAGCTGCGTCTCAACGAGGTGGTGGACCGCGCCGGTTTCGGCTCCGAAGAGTCTTTTCGCCGACACTTCCGCAATCTGGTGGGCATCAGCCCGAGCAGCTATCGCAAGCAGTTTGCCCGGGCGTGACCTCGGGCCTGGCGTAGACCGCATCGACAAGCGTATCGGCAAACTCACCCCACGCGCCCGCAACAGCCGTGTTGGTCAGGACGACCATGCTGAGCGCAGAAACCGGATCAACCCAGTAATGACTGCCATACAAGCCGCACCACGACCAGGTCCCGACACCCTGTTGCTGCCCCCGCACCGCAGCGGGATCGGCAAGAATCATCGGCCCCAGGCCGAACTTCCAGCCAGGCCCCCGACTGGCAATGGTTATGCTTCCAATCGCGTTATTCAGCAAGCGCTCGGTACTGACGGCGCTCAATAACGGCGCGCCCCCCAGACGCAGGCACTCAAGCAGCCGAAGATAGTCATCAGCCGTGCCCAGCATGCCTGCCCCGCCAGATTCATATGCGCCTGTGTCGCGAGCCCGAGCCGACGACAACCGCGCCTGTCCGCTGTCGAGCAACAACACATCATTGTCACCGATACGCTGCGGGCCGTTGACACTGTCCTTGTAGGCGCTGGCCAGCGTTAGTTGCTGGTCGTGCCTGAAGGAAGTCGCATCCATGCGTAAAGGCAGGGTGACCCACTTGGCAACAGCCTCTGACAACGGCATGCCGGTGGCCTGTTCAATCACTGCGCCCAGCACATCAGTGCCCAACGAGTAACCCCAGGCGCTACCCGGCTCAAACAACAGTGGCAGGCGCGCCAACCGGGTCAGGTTTTCCGGTAGATCGAACGGCACCCAATCCAGCCCGTCCGACACCCCTGCCCGCTCATAGGCATTACCGGGCGTTTGTTCGAAGCCGTAGCTCAAGCCGCAAGTGTGCGAAAGCAAATGCTGCAGTGTGATGACAGGCTCACGGCCGCTGACCAGCCGTGGGCGAAAGGCTGGCAGCCAGTCCGTTACCGAGGCTTGCAGGTTCAAGGTGCCCAGTTCGCAGAGCCGCAACACCAGCACCGAGGTCAACAGCTTGGTCAGTGACGCCAGACGAAAGCGCGTACTGCGAGCGACCGGAATCTGTTGCTCGCGATCTGCCCAGCCGAGTGCGCTGGCGTAAACCAGGCGTCCCTGCCGGGCCAGCAACAGCACCCCGCCAACGATCCGACGCTGGTCGATGAAGCGTTGCCAGACCTTATCGACACGCTGCACGGCGGGCTCATTCAAGGCAATCATCGCTCACAGGCCCTTCACTGCACGGCTGAAGATCTGCGCATACGCCTCGGCCGAATGACGAATCGGATTGGTGTGCGAGCAGCCGTCGGCAAATGCCATGCGTCCGACCCGCTCGGCGTCGCGATCGTCGATACCTATTTCGCCCAGCGTATGCGCAATGCCGATCTGCTCGCGTAGCGCCAGTAACCAGTCCATTACCCCGGTAAAACCGGGCGTGGGCAACCGCAGGTAAACCGCCAGATCATCCATTTGCTTCAGCAGCACCGAGCGATTGGCCTCCAGCACGTAGGGCAGCAGAATCGCATTCAGTAAACCATGATGCTGGTCGTAGAGCGCCCCCAGGCTCTGAGCAATCGCGTGTACGCCACCCAGACCGCGCTGAAACGCGGCGGCACCCAGGCTGGAGGCCACCAGCATCTGCTGCCGCGCCTCCAGGTCCTGACCGTCAGCAACAACCCGAGGCAAATATTCCTTGATCATCTGCATGCCCTTGACCGACACCGCTTCGGCCATCGGGTGCCAGGCCGGTGAACACCAGGATTCCATGCAGTGAGTCAAGGCGTCCGCACCCGTCGCGGCAGTCAGATGCGTTGGCAGGTTCAGGGTCAGCGTGGCATCCAGAATCGCGATGCGCGGCATCATGCGAATGTGCAGGATGGTGCGCTTGACCTGTGCCTGCTCATCGGTAATCACCGACGCACGCCCCACTTCAGAGCCGGTGCCAGCCGTCGTCGGCAGCGCAACTACCGGCGCAATACCGTCTGGATCGGCGCGCAGGTGGTTCTGGCCGATGTCTTCGAAATCCCACAACGGGCGGGTCTGGCCTGACATCAGCGCCACCGCTTTGGCAGCGTCCAGCGCCGAGCCGCCGCCAAACGCGATGACGCCGTCGTAGCCACCGGTTCTGTAGGCGTGCAGGCCCTCGGCGACGTTGGTGCCGGTCGGGTTACCCTTGACTCGGTCAAACAGGCCGCAATGGCCTAATTGGCTGCGGCAATCCTCCACGGCGCTGGCGATCATATCGGTGCTGCCGAGAAAGCTGTCGGTAATCAGTAACGGCCGTTTTATGCCGGTCTTCCGGCAGGCGTCGACCAGTTCATTGACGCGTCCAGCGCCTGCACGGATTGAAGTCGGGTAGTGCCAGTCGTTGCTGTGCATGTACGTAGTCCCTTGCAGGTTATTTCAGTAAAAGAAGTTGGCGGGCAGCAAACCGATCAGCAGGCGCAGACCGAAAGCGATCATGAAAAGACCGGTGACGATATCGATGGCCTTTTTCATCCGTTGATAGCGCACCTGCACGGCAGGGATCGAAAACAACGTGGCCAGCAGCACGAACCAGGAAATTGCCAGCACCGCGATGATCGATACACCCGCAGTGCGCACCCACATCGGCATGCCCGGCGTGGTCACGGTGGTGAACACGCTGGTGTAGAACGCCAACGCCTTGGGATTGGTCAGGTTAGTCAGCAGGCCAAACCGATAGGCGCGGCTCAGGCTACCGATGCCCAGCGCACCGATGTCCCTCGGTTTGGGCTGGCTGCCGGCACTGCGCAGGCTCTTGGCGCCGAGCCATGTCAGGTAAGCGCCGCCCAGCAATTGCAACGTCGGCTGCAGCCACGGCAACTGCTGAAACACAAGCCCTAACCCGGTGGCTGCCAGCAAGGCCCAGAGAATGCTGCCCGAGGCGACCCCCAGCCCGGCACAGATGCCCTGCTGCCGTGACTGGCTGAACGAGAGCTGGGTGATCACCAGGAAGTTCGGGCCGGGACTGATGATCAGCACGATGAACGCCCCCGCCAGCGCGGTCAGTAAAGTGATTTCATACATATCAGTAATTCCTTTTTAATCAATAAGTTAAATAGCTTTATTAAACCTGAGCGTGATGCAACTTGAAGTGTGCTTTCCCAGCGTCTCCAGGCATGACTCGACCGCCCTGCGCGCTTCGATCAGTGCATGGCAGGTCGGGTCAGGCGTGGGCACGTAGTGGTTGTAGAAGGTGCAGCCTTCTACGGCCGGCCCCAGAACCCAGAGCCGCTGCTGCACAGAACCATCGCGGCCAATGGCACGAGCAGACTCATCGGTTTCAATACCGTCGGCAGGCCAAGCGTGCGCAGCGCGAATCAGCCCTTGCTCGTACAAATCACTGATCAGCCCCGGGCCATTACCCGACAGACCGCCGTGGGCGACCCGCGCGCCAATCATGCTGTCGGGGCGAAAATCGCCCCTTTGCACATCGTCCATCGGCGGCAGGATCGTCACGACGCCAGCCTCGATCAGCGCCAGCAGATCTTCATGGCGCTCCTTCTGCGGCCCGCCGACCAGCCGATTGCTCAACCCGGCCCATGTGCCATAAAACTCCAGGGTCGACGATTCAGTCAGGCCGTTGCGATCCGCGATCAGGCGCAGCAGGTCGCGGTAATCTCGCCAGACCTCCAGTGCCTGGCAGATCGGACTGCCTGCCGTGCCCAGCCGACTCAGCGCCAGGTCCCGTTTGATCCAGTCGACGAACCATTGGCCATACGTGCCTTGCGCACCCGACCAGCGTTGGGTCAACAGCCATTGCTCAGGGTCAAACTCACCCCATAGCTCGGCCAGCCGCTCAAACGCTGCAGGTCTGGCGGTTGACTCGCGCAGCAGCCGCTGCACCGACGCCAACTGCGCTGGCGCATCGAGCCGGACCCTGGCCTGATAAAACACGGCGCGCATTTCATCCTTGATCAGCGGCAACACATCGGCCCGAAAGTCGAGTTGCCCGCCCTCCTTTTGCTCGCGCAAACGGGCTATGGCCGCAGCGGTGAAAAACAGCCGTGGCAAGGGGGGCTGGCTGCAGGCATTCCATTGCGGCCGTGCATGAAACGGCAGCCCTGTGCGCGAGTACAGGAACACCTTGGGCTCGCGGCCGGACGGCAGATATCGCCAACCTGCAAAGCCTCCATCCCGCACGTAGCGCCCGCCGCGCCCTTGAGTCAGGTGGGCCAGTGTGTCCATCGCGGTCAGTCCCAGTCCCTCGATGGCCACCGTATCGCCGACCTCCCGTTGCGCGCCGGTTTCAAAGGCATGCCCGCTGGTGAGGAACACGGCATCGACATCCATCTCCTGACTTCGGGTGTGCAACCTGAAGCCGGGGGCTTCCAATAGCGGCCCACAGGTCATGACCTGCTCGGCGTGATAGCGCACCTGCACATGCGCCGGGCAGCACTGCAGGAGCAGGCGATAGCTGTCCTGCAAGTAGCGCCCGAGCAATGCACGCGGCAAAAAGTCGCCAAACGCCACCGCTCTGCCCTGCCCGTCCGTGCTGACATGGCCGCGCTCGTCAAGGCGCACATCCTGGCTGAGGCACCATTGCAGAAAGGTCGGACCCGGCGGCGCACACGCCGGGAATGCGGAAGAAAACGCGGATAACTGGCCGGCCATGGTGTTGAGCATCAGGTAATCCGCCTGCTGCGCATGGTGCAGCCCGCTGCCGGGCGGTTGCGGGTCGAACACTTCGATATTCAGCGACGGCCGACCGGCATGGCGACTCAGGCCGATCAGCTGCTCCAGAATGCTCAAACCACGCGAGCCCAGGCCGATAATCGCTACGGTATGCGTCTGCACGGCCATCACCAGCGCTTCGACTCAAAGAAGAACTTCGGCACCGGCAACGCACTGCCTTCGGCCACTGCCTGGCGATACACGCGCTGGCCTACGGCAAGGTCCAGTACGCCGAGACCGAATGGCGAGAAGATCGAGGCTCGATCCGGGCTCAGTTCCACCTGCCCGGTCATCAGTTGCGCCAGCGTCCCGGTGATGAACGATCGATCCTGATACTGCTGCACGGCGAGATCAGGAGAAGTCTGAGCCTTGAGGCAGTGCTCAACGTCATCAAGAATGTTATTGGCCTGCGCGATGACGTCCGCGCCCAGATCACGCAACGAAATGTTCAGCAGCAGTTGCCCTGGCCGAAACAACGGTTCCAGCACATAAGGGCGCGGCGCGGTGGTAGCGAACACCACCACGTCAGCCTGCAAGGCGGTCAGCAAATCGCTGGGCTGGCTGTTCAACCGATGTCGACTGGCGGCATGCTGCACCAACGCCGATGCCGAGTCCTCGTGTTGATCGAAGACGGTTATTGCGTCCATCGTCCAGCCATCGCTGACGAACATGTCGAGGATGGTTCGAGCGATGAAACCGGCACCGATGAACGCCATTCGTCCGACGTGGCGCTGATGGCGGTTCATCCAGCGCGCACCGAGCACCGCCGAGGCCGCCGTGCGCATGGCGCTGATGCGTGAGGCTTCCAGACAGGCAAACGCATAGCCGGTGAGCGGGTCATTGAGGATCAGCACAGCCGAGGCGCGTTGCAGGCCCGTCTCGATATTGCCCGGAAAACTGGATATCCATTTGATGCCACTGACTGCCTGCTCGCCGGACAGGCTGGCGGGCAAGGCAATGATCCGATTGGCCGGTGCCTCGGGAAAACGCAGAAAGTAACTGTCGGGGTTGATCGTGCGCCCGGCCTCGTGAGCCAGATAAGCTGCCTGCACATCCTCGATGCAAGCCAGCGGATCAGCCGCCAGCAGGCGCGCGACCACCTCGCCATCGACCACATGAAACGCCGCCTGCTTCAGGCGCTCGGCAGCCAGCCAGAAGGTTGAACACTGCTCCTGCGCAAGCGAGCCTGCACCCGAAGGCGCTGTCACCGACCCACCGCTTTCGCGAGCAAGCTCGCTCCCATAAGGGCTTGCGCACGCGCATGCAACAGATTCACATACATCCTGTGGGAGCGAGCTTGCTCGCGAAGGCGTTTTCACGCTTCCCGGAAATGTTGCAGCCTCTGATGAGGAAAGATCCGCCAGGGTCATGTTCAGCACTTCACGGCCAAAACGCTGCTCGACCCACTGGTCATCGTAGAGGGTGTCCAGATAGCGCTCGCCCCAGTCTGGCGACAATGCCACGACCACCGAACCCGGCTCGATGCGCTCGCGCCAGGCATGTACCGCAGCGATTACCGTCGCGGTGGACCCGCCAACCAGCAAGCCCTTGCTGCGCGCCAGAATGCGACACATGGCGACGGTACGGGATTCCGGGACCATCTCCAGCGCGTAAATACCATCAGCCTTGAAGATCGGCGGATGCTGGCTGGTACCCAGCCCCGGTATGAAGCGACGGCTGGCCGGAGTGCCAAAGGTCACCGAACCGACGCTGTCAACAGCAATGATTCTGGTGCTCGGATGATGCCGCTGAAAATGCTGAACACAACCCATCAGCGTGCCGGTGGTCCCGGCACCGACGAACAGATAGTCGACATGACCGAAGTGCTGGCTGATCGAGCGTGCCGTAGTCCGGGCGTGAGCACGCGGGTTGGCCGCATTCTCGTATTGATTGAGCCAGACGTATCGCGGGTCGCTGGCGAGCTTTTCCCGGATCAGCGCAATGCGTGTTCCCAGAAACCCGCCGTTGGCGTCCGGGGCCTGAACCTGAATCACCTCGGCGCCATAGCTGCGCATCATGCGGACGTTATGGCTGGAGCTGTTGGGGTCGACCACGCAGGTAAAGGGTATCGCCCGCTCAGCGCAGATCATCGCCAGCGCCACGCCAAGGTTGCCCGACGAAGATTCGATCAGAATCGTGTCAGGGCCCAGCAAACCCCGAGTCTGAAGGTCATTGATCAGCCCTACGGCGGTTTTGAGCTTGATCGAGCCAGCCGGGTTGAGTGATTCCATTTTCAGGAAAAAGTCTGCGCCCAGGCCAGACACCTTAAGGAAGGTCTGATCGTGAACGATGTCGCAAAGAGAATCGTACATAAGGGTCACTTCCACTGTGCCAGCAAAGGTTCGGCTGCCGGTGTTACAGCCCGCTCAAGCGCATTGGCGATACGATCGGCGCGTAGCGCCATCAGCGAGAACGACTGGCTGTCGCTGATTCCGTGACTGCGTTCGGAAAGACCGTTGACCCAGATATTCGCGTCGCACTCGCCCTGCATAGCGATGCGGTAATCCCGATCAATCAGCAGGCCGCCATCCAGATCGGCCTTGAGCCATGGCTGCAAACCACTCAATAACGGCGGTATCAGGTACTGCTGATAACCGGTGCCGAGCACAACGGCATCGACTTCCAGCACCTGGGTGCGCTGGCTGAAGGTGTCGGTCAACTCGATCCGGTAGCCCTCGGCGCTGTGCTCGATGGCACTGATCAGGCTGTAAGCATGGGTCTGCAGACGCTTGCGTCCGGCGATGGAGTCCTCGTAGATCAGCGAAAACAGCTTCTGACTTTCATCCGGGTCGATCCCGGCGTAGTTGGTCGAACGGCTCCAGTCGAGAAAGCGCTGCCGCGCTGCGAGGCTCAGGCTATGGAAGTAATCAACGTGATCCGGGGCGAACACCCGGTTGGGGAACTGCCCCAGTTGAGTGAGCTTGAAACCGGCAGAGCGATGCACCGAATGCACCTCGATAGCAGGATCGCGGCTGACCAGTTCCAGCACCGACTCACTGGCGCTCTGCCCCGAGCCCAGCACCAGCCAGCGCTTGGGCAAGTGTTCGCCAAAGGCTTGCAGGCGGGTCAGAAACTGCGACGTGTGAAACAGAGTCGGGCCAAGCAGCGCCTCGAACGCGTGTGGAATACGCGGTGTGCTGCCGCTGGACAGTACGACATTGCGCGTCGTGAAGCAGGTTTGCGGCGTGCAGACCCGTACTTCGTGCAAACGACCGTTGCGCAGCACAGGGTCAATCCCGGTGACCGGCGTGTTGAAGCAGGTCTGGCTATCCACTTGCCTGGAGACCCAGGCCAGATAATCCGACCATTCATGGCGACTGGCGGGACGGCCCAGCAGGCCGAAATCGAACATCCGCCCCTGTTCCTTGAGGTACATGGCGAAGGAAAAGCGGCTGCGCGGGTTGCGCGGCGTCACCAGGTCGCGAAATACGTGATGGTTGATGTCAGTCCCGGCCAGCAACAATTCGCGGTGCCATTGGCTGTCTTGCGCAGCTTCCAGATAGCGGATGGACAGCGAGCCGAGCGGGGCATTGGCCTCCCGTGCGTCTTCAAAAGCACAGGCCAGCGCGATGCCGGCGGGACCAAAGCCGATACAGACGGCGTCCGAGTGCAACGTGTGTGGTGTCGAGTTACCCATGAAATTCCTGTCCTTAGAGTTGGCGTGAAGCGGTGTTCTTGGTTTTTCTTGCGGCTATCGGGTGACGGGGGTCAGTCCTGTGGGGCCCGGGGTCCACACGCAGGTCATCGCGCCTCGCAGCTCGCCACGATCAAAGCTGACTGCGCCCAGCGGTGTGTTGAAGGTGGTGTGCTGCAATGCGTCCAGCAGTTGCCCGGCGCAAAGACCGCCGTTGGCCAGTTCGGCCAGCACGTGAAGCATCAGCAGGCTTTCGCGAAAGTAGGTGTGTGGCTCGGCAGCGAAAAACGTTTGGTGCAGCGCGCTGGCATGGCAGCCATTTCCCGGGTGGTCAGAAGTCCCGAAACCGATGACGAACGTCTTGCCACGCTGGTCCTCTGCGCAGCCCAGGTACGGCGAGGCAGCGTCGTCAGTCAGCACCAGCGGGCGGTTACTCCCGGCCTGTCGTCGCGCCTGCCAATGTTCGCGACTGGGCTTGAGGCGGCCGGCAAATACCTCGACATCGGCGTGCTCAGGCTCTTCGACGCGCTGCAATCCCGCGCGTACCATTGCTTCGCAGATGGCAACGCACAAGGCCTGACCGTGAGCGCTGTCATCAGACTGGACATGCACGCGGCGCCATTGACGGCTCGCCAGCCAGCTCACCAGGTCCCCCGCCAGTTGCCTGTCCGAGGGGCAGAAACGGAATGCGTTGGGATGCGCAAGCGTCAGGCAATCTATCGTTGCTGCCGGTGTCAGCAGCGCGATACCGGCTTGCCGATACAGCGCGGCGGCGCTGACGGCTGCGTCCGAAGAGAAATGGCCGATGACCAGATCGGCTTTCCAGTCGATCATTTGCCGCGCCACTTCGGCCCCGCGAACGGCGTTGGCTCCGTCGTCGAGAAAGTGCCATTGCACCCGCGCAAGCCCCGGTACGCAATTCCGCGCCACGGCCAGCGCCCTCATGAAGGTCCGCGCGTGCGGCGTGTCGTGGGGGTCGAACAGTGCGCTGACCCCGACCCGCAGACCCGGCACGGGTGACGCGAGCGGTGTCATGGCTGTATCCCCGCCAGACTGGCAGCGGGCATGTGTCGACGTGGCGACAATGCCGACCAGCCGAGGCTCGGCCGGTCCTTTCCTGCCAGATGACTGCGCAGTTGCTCGAAAGCGATACCGGCAACACCAGGAGCAAACTTGAACCCCAGTCCCGACATGCCTGCGGCCAGATAAACCGGGCTGTACTCGGCGCAGAAACCCAGCAGCGGACGACCGTCGGCGCTGTAACTGTCGAAACCCGGCAGCACATCCAGCACACGTGGGTGGGTTGCCGAACCGCACAGCCGGGCAATGCGCTTGCAGGCGTCTTCGGCATGCCGCGCATCAGGCTGTGCCAGGTGCTCTGGCCAGAGGCTGTTATCGCGGCTGCCGCAGCCGGTCTGCACGATATGGCGGGTCAGCGGTATAGCGTAGCTCTGAGTAACCGCATCGATCACCGGCATTGACCAATCGCTGTCAGTCAGTACCCGGGCAAAGGGAATAGAACGGGCTTCCAGCCCCGCCTGCGGCACCAGATGCTGACTCCAGGCACCCGCAGCCACCACTACGGCCCGACAACGCAATGTAGCGTCCCCCATGTCGATATGTACGAGGTCCGCAGCACGACAGTCGATGGCTTTGATCTCGCGATGCTCCAGCAGCAAGCCTTGCTGACGAACCACGTGGCACAGCGCAGCGACAGCCTGACGTACATTGCCGACGCAGGCGCGAGGTTCGAACAGGTTGACCCGCTCAACTGCCGGGCAGTGCGGATAGCGACCGCCATCGAGTTCATGGCCCGCCAGCAGACGCATCGGGTAGCGCTCGCTGCCGTGCTGCTCGATAGCCCGGCACAGATTATCCAGCTGGTCCATGGCGGTCCGGTAGATCACCCCGGTACGTCGCAGTGCGCTGGCGTAAGTGGTCGCGAAAATGCCGTCGTCCATCAGGCTGATGGACCACGCCGCAAGCTCCATCAGCAATGGATCGCTGTCGTACAGGCGAACCAGTCCGCCGGAATAACCGCTCGCCCCCAGGCTGCCGGCTGCGCCCTTGTCGATCAGAGCGACCGACACACCTGCGCTGCACAGCTTCGCCGCGATACTGGCGCCGGTAATCCCGGCGCCGATGACCGCTATCTCGTAATCGATGAACATGTGGTGCATCCGTTCAGATGGAGTATTCAGCGGCCGAGCCGTTCATGAGCGTGGCGTTGACCCGGGCTTCGGGCAGTCCGAATGCGGTCATGATCTGCGCTGACATTTCCGGAATCAGCGCCTTGCCAGCCACTGCGATGAACGCCGCCAGATGGCTGACGGGCCGACCTTCGGCCAGACGTGCGCGAGCAATGGCGATGACGTCGAGCAGCACCTGAGCCATGCCCTTCATAGAGAACTGCGCAGGCTCTGCAGCCCTGCTCCATTGCAGGCGTAACGCTTCCAACAGCCCGGCATCGGCCCCACAGATACCGCTCCACCAGTTGTCATCTCGATGCTTTCCAGCGTCCAGCAACGCGGGAAAAAATTCGTCGAATATCTGCTCCCGCCATGCGCGGAAATGCGTCAGACGAAAATCGCCTTCGCTTTGCTCGGGTGCGATGCTTGCCAGATACAGGCGCGCACTGTCGGCACAGGCTTCACGGGCCAGATCGCCGACCCAGATCGCGTGATTGCGGCTGGTCGACAGGTTCAGGCCGTCCAGTTTCAGAAACTGATTGGGCATGAAGCGCTGGCGAACTTTGATATCGCGCAGCGCCGACAGCTGCGCCGGGTAGACGATGGCGTGGCTGAACACGCAGTCAAAACCGAGAAAATGCACCAGCGTGCCCTGTCCCGACTGCCAGTACTGACGGAACAGCTCCGGACGCCCGACGCTGTCGGCATATTCACGAAATGCCGCCATATAGCCCGCCAGCCCCATGAACCAGGTGTGGACCCGGCACGAGCCGTCGGCCTGCAGGTCAAGCCCGCCGTCGCCCGGACGGGTTACGCCCCAGTCATGCAAGTGCTCCAGCGTATCGCGTAGCCAGTTGTCGAGCGGCTTGCGCCATTGCTGGCCCAACAGACGATCACGCAAGTGCGGCTTGAAATCAGCCAGCTTCAGAAATGCACGATGGGCCTTTTTCCATTGCGACGGCTGCCTGCACAATTTGCAGTGCAGACTGGTCATCAACTCGGCGTCAGGGGCCTGAGCGCAGTTCTCGCACTGGCTGGCATCAGAATCGGCCCCACAGTAATTGCAGTTGCCTCGGGCAAATGCCTCGTAGCCCCACACATCGCAATCGGGGCAGTACGGCTCGCTGGAATCGCGAAACTCGATCGAGCCCGCTTCACGCAACGCGTTGAACACCTCGCCAACCGCCTCGGCAAACCATGGGTTGTTGTGCGGACGCATCCAGTTGTCGGGTTTGATGTTGATCGCCGCCAGCGACGCTTCGATGCGGTCGGAATTACGCCCGGCCAGCTCGACCGGATCAACGCCCTGCTCCAGTCCTTTGCGCAGCATGTAGGACTGGTAATCGTCGGAATAGGACACCAGCACACAGTCGTGACCGCGCTGGCGCTGGACCCGGGTGAACACGTCAGCGGCCAGAAACGGGCCGGCGATATGACCTATGTGCAAATCGCCATTCGGGGTGGGCGGCGTGATGGTCACGATGTACTTACTCATCGAGGCACCCCGTGGTTTCGCTGTGCTGAGCCACGAAAGCATTCACGTAGTTCATGTCCCACCACACCACATAGAAGTGGAAGTCCTCGGCGGAATCATTGATGACGTAATGATTGGTGTGTTTCGGAATCGCGGCGATATCGCCCACGACGAAATCCATTTGTTTTTCGCCGACCACCAGACGGGCGCTGCCCTTGATGGCAATGAAGATTTCCTGATCGATCTGGGTATGCGCTTCGCTGCTGGTGCCCGGACGGACCACGCACCAGCCGCCAGCGAACGGCATCGGGTAGCCTTCCCAAGGCAACAGACGACTGCCATCGAGCCCGTACTCGTGTACCAATGAGTCGAAGCGGGTTTTACGGTGTATATCGAACTTTTCCATGCTCAGTCCCGTACGTTTCAAGTCCGGTAAAGCATGAAATTGTTGCCAATTGTTGGCTATCCAATTGCCGGATAGCTCGCAGGTGAGAAATCGATTTTGCAGATGGCTGGCCACGCAAACACGTGCGGGTCATATGTTTTTTGGCAATGACGGGTATCAATAACGCTGATAATTGAATCAGGGGCGGCGGTGTTACCGTTGTCGGCGATGAACGAACATATCTCCCGGCCTCGCGAATCCGCGTCGCGAGGCCAGTGAATCTCTGCTCTGATTCATCACTCCTTTGGTTAGATCTTTTAAGCCACCCCGCTTGTGCGAGGTGGCTTTTTTTTGCCTAAAGATCAAACCCGTCCACCACATTGCGGCGCTCGTTCTCGCTGCGCATGTCGTAACTGGCGGTGGTCGAAATATGCGTGTGATGCGCAAGTTTCTGGGCAATCGACAGATCGAACTCTTCGATCACACGGGTGATGAACGAGCGCCGAAAATCGTGAGGCATGATGTTCACCCCCACCTGCCGCCCGCGTTGCTTGGCGATGAAGTAAATGGCATGTTTAGTGATTCTGTCGCGGGTGATGTGACTGCCGCGGCGAATCCGGTTGAACAGGAACGGGTCATCGCCCTGCCCCGGCTGCAAGCACGAGCGGCGCAGTTCCAGCCAGTCGTTCAGCGCCTTGAACGCCCACTCGGGGGCGTATTTGATCAACTGTTTGTTGCCTTTGCCCAGCACCCGCAGGCTGCGCTCGGCGAAATCGATCTGTGACAGGTCCAGGTTGACCGACTCCGACTTGCGCATTCCCGAACCGTACAGAATCGCAATGATCGCGGCATCGCGACGCCCTTGCGGCCTGGGGTCCGCAGCACAGGCTTGCATCAGTTCACGAATCAACGTGCGGCGGATATTACGGCCCTTGGCCAGACGCGTACCGCTGACCGGTTTGATCGAGCGAATCTTCAGTAATTGCTCGTGGCTGATCAGGTCGTGCCGCCAGGCTTCGTTCATTACACCGCGAATAGCGTTCACGTACAGCGAGGTGGTATTGGGTGCGTAGTCGTCTTCACGCAGCGTCGCGACCAGTGCGGTCACGTGGCCAGGCTGCAGGGTGTGCCAGGGAATGTCATGAATATCGACGTCAGCCATGCCCAGACGATCTGCCGCGTCCTGCAAAACGTAAGTCATGGTCAGGCGGCTTGAGGGTGCCAGGCGGTCGAGATAGAGGCGCAGTGGCTTGTTGACGTCGGGCAGCGAAGGCTGGCTGACAATGCGTGCGTCCTGATCGGTATAAGGGTCTTGCGGCATGTGGAACGACGCCTTTTCTGGTGCAAGCGCGCGCGAACAGCTGCGGCGCTCTTCATTCATATTCAGGCAGCCGACTTTAGCACGAGGGCCCTGCTGCGACACCTCTGGCGCGGCTCGTTCAGCTCAGCAGCTTCAGCCCACCCGGCAATCATCGGTAACACCCTGCAGCTTGAACGACGCGCTGCCTGGGATAGCCTTGGCCGACTTTTCCGGCCCTCAAGGCAAGCACGTATCTTGATTCCGCCCCTCGCTAGCAAAGCACATGGCCGTCGCGACGCGGCTGCGCATTTCTGGTTGCTGGCCCATCAGGTCAGTCAGCGCAGCGAGGCCGAACGCCTGGCGAACATTCAGGCAGGCTTTGCGCATGGCTGGATCCGCGCGGTACGCGACGCGCTGGCCCTCGGCCCGCGGCAAATGGAGGCGCTGTTCAATGCATCAATTTCAACGCTGGAACGTCGCCAGCGCCAGAAACAGCCATTGGACCCCGTGGCTTCGGAGCGTCTGGACCGCCTCGCAATGATCGCCAGTCACATCCTTCGCGTGCTTGAAACACCCGAGCGCGCCGGTCGCTGGCTGGTGACACCCAACGCAGCACTTGGCGGTTGCATCCCGTTGCAATTATGCGAAACCGGGCTAGGCACCGCCCGGATGCATCGCGCACTTGAACATGCGCAGTCAGGTGACAAGGGCGAACCCAGCGTTTTTTGACCGACTCAGCGCCCGGTGTCCACCACAACCCGGCCACGGATCTGGCCCGCGATCAATTGCGGCGCGATGTCGATCACCTCGCTCAAACCGACTTCACGACTGATCAGCGGCAGCAGCGCCAGGTCCAGGTCGCTCGCCAGCCT
This sequence comes from Pseudomonas syringae group sp. 26L6, assembly GCF_032587815.1. NCBI lineage: Bacteria > Pseudomonadati > Pseudomonadota > Gammaproteobacteria > Pseudomonadales > Pseudomonadaceae > Pseudomonas > Pseudomonas syringae group sp. 26L6. Next base: position 22,790 of record NZ_JAWHPJ010000012.1, on the reverse strand, counting down.
GGACCAGGCTTCCAGCCGGTCAGCGCGCGGGCGAGTAACGCTGTCGATACCGGCCAGGGTGACGCCGCGCAGAATGAACGGTGCAACCGAGCCCGGAAACTCCATACCCTGCGCCAGACCGCAGGCCGCGACTACGCCGCGATAACGAATACCGGCGCACACATTGGCCAGCGTATGACTACCGACAGAGTCGATTGCCGCCGCCCATTGCTCCTTGACCAAAGGTCGCCCCGGCTGCGACAGGGTCGCCCGGTCGACGACCTGCGCTGCGCCGAGTTGATGCAAATATTCGCTTTCCGAAACACGCCCGGTGGAGGCAATCACCCGATAGCCAAGCCTGGCAAGAATAGCGATGGCGAAACTACCGACTCCCCCATTGGCACCGGTCACCAGCACATCGCCGTGGTCGGGTGTCAAACCGTGCTTCTCAAGGGCCAGCACGCTGAGCATTGCGGTATAGCCCGCCGTGCCAATGGCCATCGCCTGCGCGGGCGTGAAAGCATCCGGCAATGGAATGAGCCATTCGCTCTTGAGCCGCGCCTTCTGTGCCAGACCGCCCCAGTGCCCTTCGCCAACACCCCAGCCATTGAGCAGAACCTTGTCGCCCACCTTGTACTCAGGCGTATCGCTGGCTTGCACCGTACCCGCCAGATCAATACCCGGTACCATCGGAAAACTGCGCACAATAGGGCTTTGGCCGGTGATTGCCAGCGCGTCCTTATAGTTCAGCGTGCTGTGCGACACGTTTATCGTCACGTCACCTGCAGGCAACTGTGCTTCGTCGATATCGGTCAGATTGACGCGATAACCTGCCTCGTCCTTGTCGATCAAAATGCCCTTGAACATGTGCGCCTCCAATTTAGACTGATCGTCTTTAAATAGCACTGAAGAAAAAGTCATTGCGGCAAACCACGAAGATAACCGGCAATAAACGTGTTCAGCGGTGTGTCGCTTTTGACCAGCCGGGCGCGGAGCACCGCCCCTTCCCAGCCGATCCAGAAAAACGCGGCCAGTTCATCGCAATCGGCGCTTCTGGCCAACTCACCATGCGCCTGTGCGGCCCTGAGGCAGCAGGCCAGCTTCGACTGCCAGTCCAGCAGCGTCTGCTCCAGTACGGCACGAAACCCTTCCGGCAACAGGCCGACTTCCTGGCCCAGATTGCCGACCATGCAACCGCGTCGATAATCATGCCGCGCCATGCCGCTCTTGGCGCTTTGGACAAAGCCGACCAGTCGCTCCAGTGGCGAAAGTCCTTCGTCCAGCAGCCATCGGTCCAGACGCTGTGCGAAGTAGCGGGCGTATTCATCCAGTACCGCCCGGCCGAAGGCTTCCTTGCTGGTGAAGTAGTGATAGAACGAGCCTTTGGGAATGCCGATTTCCTTGAGGATGTAATCCAGCCCGGTGGCCGAGAAGCTTTGCTCGGTGAGCACTTCCAGACCGCGGCGCAACAGTGCCTCGCGGGTTTCGAGGTTATCGCGGTCCACTTTCGGTGGCCGCCCGGGGCGTCTGGTTTTTACAGGCAATTGAGTCATGCAGGAATATTAGACCGATCGTTTTTTATGTCAACCTCGCCGCGCGGTCTATGTGTTGCGCCGGAAATGCCGTTTGCCATTCACGCTATTCTCGCGCTCAATGCCCTGTGCATGACTGCCCGAATACAAGCCGGAGAAACACATGAGCCAATGGCCGGACACCCGCATTATTGACCTGTTAACTATAGAGCTGCCGGTGCTGCAAGCGCCTATGGCCGGAGCCACCGGATCACAAATGGCTATTGCTGTCGCGAAGGCTGGCGGGCTGGCATCGCTGCCCTGCGCAATGCTGACCCCTGAGCAAATCGAACAGGAAGTCACCACCTTTCGGCAACACACCGGCAATCTGCCACTGAACCTGAACTTCTTCTGCCATCAGGCCCCGGCCTACGATGCCGAACGCGCCGAGCATTGGAAACAGGCACTTAAACCCTATTACGAAGAGTTGGGGGCCGATTTCGATGCACCGACGCCCGTCTCCAACCGTGCCCCTTTCGACAGCGCCACCTGTGCTCTGGTCGAGCGCCTGAAGCCGGAGGTGGTGAGCTTCCACTTCGGCCTTCCCGAGCGAGCGCTACTGGAACGGGTCAGAGCCACCGGGGCAAAGATCATTTCATCGGCGACCACGGTCGAGGAAGCCGTCTGGCTGGAGCAGCATGGCTGCGATGCGGTAATCGCCATGGGCTACGAAGCCGGTGGTCATCGGGGCCTGTTCCTCAGCGATCAACTGCACACTCAAGTCGGCACTCTGGCGCTGGTGCCGCAAATAGTGGACGCCGTGCGCATTCCGGTCATCGCTGCGGGTGGTATTGCAGATGGTCGCGGGGTTGCGGCGGCGTTTGTTCTGGGTGCCTCGGCGGTACAGGTAGGTACGGCGTATCTGTTCTGCCCTGAAGCCAGCGTCAGTGCACTGCATCGCCAGGCGCTGCACACTGCAACGGACAGCCAGACTGCGCTGACCAACCTCTTCACCGGGCGTCCGGCGCGCGGTATCGTCAACCGGATCATGCGCGAAGCTGGCCCCGTCAGCCCACTCGCCCCTGCGTTCCCGCTGGCAGGCGGTGCCTTGATGCCGTTGCGCGCACAAGCGGAAAAACAGGGCAGCAGTGACTTTACCAACCTCTGGGCAGGTCAGGCAGTTGGTATCAAACACCAGTTGGGTGCGACCGAACTGACTCGGCAACTGGCTGAAAACGCGCTGAAAATTCTCTCACCCCGGTAAAACAGTGCTTTCAGAACAACAGGCTATCGCTATATATTTAACTATATAGCGAAACGCCTTTATTTCGACGGCGTGCGTTTTCATCATCAAGGAGCTGTTCCATGCGAACGACCAAGCTGCGCGCCATTCTCAAGTTTTCTGCCCTGGCCTTCGCCGTATCAGCTACAGCCAACGCGTTTGCCGACGAGGTGCAGGTCGCCGTCGCAGCCAATTTCACAGCGCCCATTCAGGCGATTGCCACTGACTTTGAGAAGGACACCGGCCACAAGCTTGTTGCCGCGTTTGGCGCTACCGGTCAGTTCTACACACAGATCAAGAATGGTGCCCCTTTCGAGGTGTTCCTGTCGGCCGACGACACCACCCCGGCAAAGCTTGAGCAGGAAGGCGACACCGTCAAGGGCTCGCGTTTCACGTATGCGGTGGGCACCCTGGCGCTGTGGTCGGCCAAGGACGGTTATGTAGACAGCAAGGGCGAAGTGCTCAAGGCCAATCAGTATCAACACTTGTCCATCGCCAACCCAAAAGCTGCCCCTTATGGCCTGGCAGCGACGCAAGTGCTGAGCAAACTGGGTCTGACCGACGCAACCAAAGCCAAGATCGTGGAGGGCCAGAGCATTACTCAGGCCTACCAGTTCGTTTCCACCGGCAATGCGGAACTTGGCTTTGTGGCCCTGTCGCAGATCTACAAGGACGGCAAACTGACCAGCGGGTCGGCCTGGATCGTGCCGGACGCCCTGCATGACCCGATCAAGCAAGACGCCGTCATCCTCAACAAGGGCAAGGACAACGCCGCTGCCAAGGCGCTGGTCGAGTACCTGAAAGGCCCGAAAGCCGCCGCCATCATCAAGTCCTTCGGATACCAGCTGTAAATGCCACTGGGAAGTGCCGACATCGCGGCGATCTGGCTGACACTGAAGCTGGCGTCATTGACCACCGTCATCCTGTTGATCATCGGCACGCCCATCGCGCTGTGGCTGGCGCGCACTGATTCATGGCTCAAGGGGCCGATTGGCGCGGTCGTCGCCCTGCCCCTGGTTTTGCCGCCGACAGTCATCGGCTTTTATCTGCTGCTGTTGCTTGGCCCCGACGGAGCTGTGGGCCAGCTCACCCAGAGCCTGGGACTGGGCACGCTGACTTTCAGCTTTGCCGGACTGGTGATCGGCTCGGTCCTGTACTCGATGCCTTTCGTCGTCCAGCCGCTACAGAACGCATTTGCAGCCATTGGCAGCCGTCCGCTGGAGGTGGCAGCCACGTTGAGAGCGGGCCCATGGGACACGTTCTTCCACGTGATTCTGCCGCTGGCAAAGCCTGGCTTTATCACTGGGGCGATTCTGGGATTCGCGCACACGGTCGGCGAGTTCGGCGTGGTGCTGATGATTGGCGGCAACATCCCAGAGAAAACCCGTGTGGTGTCAGTACAGATTTTCGATCACGTCGAGTCCATGGAGTACCTGCAAGCACACTGGCTGGCCGGAGCGATGCTGGTGTTCTCCTTTCTGGTGCTGTTGGCGCTGTATTCCAGCGGTAAATCCAAAGCAGGATGGAGCTGAGTCATGGCCTCACCGATAGAAGTCCGCCTGCACATGACCTACCCGGATTTCACTGTGCGTACCGACCTGACCCTGCCGGGGTCGGGCATCACGGCGCTGTTCGGGCCTTCGGGCTCGGGCAAGACCACCTGCCTGCGCTGCATTGCCGGGCTGGAAAAAGCTGGCCAGGGCTTCATTCGTGTTCATGATGAAGTCTGGCAAGACACTGAAAAAGGCGTTTTCCTCGCTCCGCACAAACGGGCGATCGGCTATGTATTTCAGGAAGCCAGCCTGTTCCCGCACCTGTCCGTGCGGGCCAATCTTGAATTCGGCATGAAACGCATCCCGCGTCAGCAGCGCAACATTCAATTGCCGCAGGCCACTGAACTGCTCGGCATCGACCATCTGCTGGAGCGCAGTCCTGACAAGCTGTCCGGTGGGGAGCGTCAGCGCGTGGGCATTGCACGCGCACTGTTGACCAGCCCGCGCCTGATGCTGCTCGATGAACCTCTGGCGGCACTGGACGCCAGGCGCAAAAGTGAAATTCTGCCGTACCTGGAACGCCTGCATCGGGAGCTGGACATCCCCATGCTGTATGTCAGCCACGCTCAGGATGAGGTTGCACGCCTGGCAGATCATCTGGTGCTGCTTGAAGCCGGCAACGTATTGGCCAGCGGCCCGATTCGCGAAACACTGGCGCGGCTGGACCTGCCACTGGCCATGGGCGGCGATGCGGGCGTGGTCATTGAAGGCACGGTCAGCGCCTATGATCGTCATTACCAGTTACTGAGCGTGACGCTGCCCGACAGCACATTGTGCATGCGCGTCGCACACTCCGAAATGCAGATCGGCACCCTTTTGCGCGTTAAGGTTCAGGCTCGGGATGTCAGCCTGAATCTGCAACCCGACGATCAAAGCAGCATTCTCAACCGCTTGCCGGTCACGGTGATGGAGGAGGCGTTGGCTGACAACTCGGCACATGTGCTGGTGAAACTGGACGCCGGGGGCACGCCTTTGCTCGCGCGCATCACGCGCTACTCCAGTGACCAGTTGAACCTGCACAGAGGCCAGTCGCTTTGGGCGCAGATCAAAGCGGTTGCCGTACTGGCCTGATGCCCTGAAAAACCGGTCAGTCAGCAAATAAACGGCACCACGGTAAAAGACCGAGGTCAGTGTTTTTAACTGCCTTTGGAAATTAGCCATGCCTGACTCGACTGCCATCAGCCAGCCCGCCAGTGACCTGCATTATGTAGACGACACTCAGCCGGGCCTTACGCGCAAGGTACTGCGCGGCAAATTCGCCTACTTCAACATTGAGGGTAAACGCATCAAGGACGAGTCGGAGATAAAGCGCATCAACGCGCTGGCAGTCCCGCCCGCCTACACCGATGTGTGGATCTGTGCCGACCCGATGGGCCACCTGCAGGCTACCGGACGTGACGCACGCGGCCGCAAACAATACCGCTACCATCCGCGCTGGCGCGAGATACGCGATCAGGACAAATACTCGCGCCTGATAGAGTTCGGTCATGCGCTGCCCAAGGTTCGCAAGCAGATAGAAGCACAACTCGCGCAGCCGGGCATGGGCCGGGAAAAGGTCATGGCGACGGTCATTTCATTGCTGGATGCGACGCTGATCCGCATCGGCAACAGCCAGTACGCCAAGGAAAACCGCTCATACGGCCTGACCACGCTGCGCAACAAGCATGTAGAGGTCAAAGGCGGCCAGATCCTTTTTGAGTTCCGTGGTAAAAGCGGCGTAGAGCACAAGGTCAGCGTCAAGGACCGGCGCTTGGCCAATGTGATCAAGCGTTGCATGGAATTGCCGGGACAAAACCTCTTTCAGTACCTGGACGAAGATGGCGTACGCCACGCAGTGACGTCATCCGATATCAACGCCTACCTGCAAAGCCTCACCGGCTCGGATTTCACCGCCAAGGATTACCGGACCTGGGCAGCGAGTGCGCTGGCGCTCGCGACGTTGCAGAAACTGCATTGGGAGCCGGAGGCCGACGCCAAGCGGCACATTGTCGATATGGTCAAGGCGGTCTCGAAACAACTGGGAAACACCCCTGCCATCTGCCGAAAATGCTACATCCACCCCGCAGTACTGGAAGGCTTCCTGCTCGGCAACCTGGCCAAACTCCCCCGCTCCCGGCAACGCAAAGGCCTGCGCCTGGAGGAAGTCGCCCTGGCGAGCTACCTGCGATTACTGGCTGACAAGGTCGAGGCTGTAGTGAGCGATGCGGTGGTGAAAGAGAGCAAAGCCTGAGCCGTCTGAACGCGGCACGTCAGCCTTTGCTCCAATAAAATTTCGTAGCCTCATGATTTACCAAGCATTTCCGGCAGGCAAAAAAGCGGCACTCCGAGTCATTTGTGACGCTTTCAAGCTTGCTTCATGGGGGCCGGGTGTATATATTCCCTGCTCTTGGCGCTACCGCCCCGATGGCGAAATTGGTAGACGCAAGGGACTTAAAATCCCTCGTCCTTTGGACGTGCCGGTTCGACCCCGGCTCGGGGCACCACATACATATCAAGGGCTTACGGGGCATTTTGCTCAGTAGGCCCTTTTTGTTTTGGTCCGCAAAAACAGTCGTGGTCCGCAATTCCAAAAAACTCTTTCTCCGGCGTCCTGCTGACGAACACCACTCCCCAAATCTGAAGCACTCAAGCACTGCACGCCCTCACCGCGATTAGGGGTCACTCCACGCACGTCAAGTACACCAAAAAAGGTCAACGCCACCGTGGTTCCATTCAGCGAGATTTCGAGGCAATAGCAGATACCAGGCGCGGTCATGTAGATCCCGGCTCTAATGTCTATTTTTCTCTGAATACTCTTGTGCAGATTCGATCGACAACAAATGCCATCGCGATCATCCAGCCGACGAAAAATACTGTCCGTGTGCCGTGATCTATTCCAGGTATCTCAAACCCAAGCCACGCACCTGCAAACATCAGAGGCAAAAACAAAACAAGGGCAAGCAATCGTTCTAAAAGCCTGTTCACACTTGAAACTCCACATAAAAAGCGTGAGTCAGTTTAAGCCTCTTCATGTTGCCAGAGCCCAAGGCGCTGACTTCTCGCCCTCGGAAATATGCAAGGCTACCCTTTCAGTTGAAATGGGTCGTAAAACCAAAACCATGAAGACGGTTCAGCAAAGTCCACCTGAGATAGCCTATCGACGGGACGATGGCGACCGTTTCAGGTATCGCTGCAAACTGGAGGATGAGAGAGTCATTTGGAGAACATTCCTGAGTGATACCGGCGAACGGGGTCGCTGGCGTCAGCGTTATTCCTCCGAAGGGGATGCGATGACAACCTACAGCGTCTCGAATGGTAAGCTGACGATCATGAACGACCAGGCAGACACTGAAACATTCAGGAAAAGTTATTTTTGATCAGTAGATGCATATGCCAAAGAAGCCCAACTGTAGGGCCGAGCCTCTTTGTCGTCAAACCCTCCTGCACCGCAACTACAAAATAAGAACGGGCAATTGGATCGCTGGGGCTTGCTGCGCAGTCTTCACGTCTGTCGCTGCACTCCAGTAACCTGAACACCCAGGATGCAAGACGGAACCCGAGCCTGGGAGCACCCTGCGGTTAAACCGCAGACCTTGCAGAATGCCGATTTACTCACCAAAGTCGACATCAAATGCTTGGTAAAACGCCATCGGCGACTCTGCAACAATCCAGAGCAGAAGAATGCAATGGTGACCCTTTTTGCCCTCCGGCAACACTGCCGAATCTATTATTGCCGGCTCAAGCTCACCGCGGTGTTTGTTAAAAGGCTGAAGAAGGGAAATTTTTTCGTCAAAAGGGTTCTCTTGAAAGTGATTGCGCGTCAATCGGGTGCTCTCGTCCCATCCATCTTTGGTAATGAACCAACGATAACCACGCGTCACATGAGTCGCTTCATACCTCCAGGTTACGTCAAACGTACTCCCACTTTTCACGCTCAGGCGAGGCCAGCCTTCAGTGTTAAGGATGCCCTTCTTTTTCAGTGCCTCAGTGAGCTCTGTATCGGTGTAATTCAAACAGTCGCGCTCATCAATCCAGCCTGCACTCATTATCAGTCCATCTACTGGCGGGGCAGCACTATCAACATCGCCATCTGGATACTCGTCTCTGCGAGGAAAATCGTGTGCAGGGCCTTCTAATTTATCAGGGAAGTTTTTGCCGCTTTCTACTCCGTGCAGATGCCACTCCAGTACCATGCCCTGATCCATGGCATACGAGCCCCGCGATGCAGGCTCGATAACCCTGCCGTGTCTGGGTTGCTTACTATCAGATTCACTCATTTCCATATCCCCAATTCTTGAATCAGGCATGCCTTGCCTGTTGCACAATTGAAGACCTGCTTCCATGGGCCGGATAGCTAGCAGTACAGCCAGTAGATTTTTCTGTGAAAACCTGAAACGTTAGGGCTGGTGAACTGCCCAACCCGCCACCGTTGTTGTACGCGCCCGCAGCACTTAAAGCATGAAGTTAATCCGAAATATATTCCCCTCGGGGTCCAGCAAAACCGCCTGATACCAATGGTAATACGTCAGATACGGCGCCTTGATCAATCGCGCACCCAGCGCCACTGCCTGAGGCACCAACCTGTCCACCTCGGATTGCTCATCGACATCAATGTTGAGGAGAAACCGGCAACCGGTGCTACCAATAAACTCATCCAGCCCCAACAATTCGTAGGCATCGAGTGCATTGAAACCGATGCAGGATTTGCCTGTGTCCAGCCCACGAAAAATAGGCGACCTGATGGCCTCGATTTCACTGAAGCCGAACAGCTTCGAGTAAAAACCGCTTAAACCGATGATGTCCTGCGCGAACACGTTGACGTATGAAAGTGTGCTCATATCAGGCCACCTTGCTGCCGCCGAAGGTCGTCTGTTTGACGAACTTGGCCAGCAAGTGATCGCCCGAAGTCACCGGCGCGTGCCGTGGTGTGGTGCCAGGCGGCAGGCAACCGGGCAGGCACTCGATAAAGGTGTCGTAGTTGGGTTGATGGAAGAACACCAGTGACTGCCGACGGTTGTCCTGCTCACTGCTAATGGGCGGGTTGACCACGCGGTGCAGGGTGGAAATCCACTGGTCGTTGGTCCACTGCATCATCAGGTCGCCGATGTTGACCACAAAACCGTTCTCGACATAGGGCACATCGACCCATTCGCCTTGCTGATTACGTACCTGCAAGCCGCCCAGTGCATTATCAGGGCGCACGATGGTCAGGCTGCCGTAGTCGGTATGCGCACTGGCGCGCAACTGGCCGGCTTCGACTTCGGTCTTGATGTCCGGGTAACTCAGGCTGCGGAACATACTGATATGCCGGTCGATTCTGTCATCAAAAAAGCACTCGTCCAGCTCCAATGCCAGGGCAAACAGGCGCATCAACGATTGCGCCAGTTCACTCATCGCCTCGAAATAAGCTTGATACGCCTCTTTGAACCCAGGCAACAACGCTTCAGCAGGCCAGACATTCGGCGCGAAATGCGAACCTGCTTCGGCGTTGTGGTAATAATCTTCATTCGGCACGTTGCTTGGCCCGATGGAGAAGGATTCCTTCAGATCTCCCGGCGCACTTTCTTCCAGAGAATATGAAAGGCTCTCCTCGGCTATCGCGCTGTACCCACGCACCATCTCCGGGCTGGGACGATCAACCTTGCGTTTTTCCGCCAGCGGCAAATCAAAGAACTGGCGGGTCAAACCGGAGACCTTATCAATAAGTTCTTTGGGAATCTGGTGCTCGGTGATTACCAGAAACCCAATGTCCTTACACGCTTGATTGACTGCCTGCGCCACGGCTGCCTTGCCGTCCGGTTCTCCTGAAAAATAAGGGGCCAGGTTGATAATGGGCACATAGTGCAGAGTCATACGGCTGCTTCCTCTCGCTGACACGGTGCGGGAAAGTTTCACCGGCAAGGGTGAAGGTCAGCGAGACGAGAGCAGAAAGCATGCCACTGCAAGAATTCACAATTCATACAAACAGTTAGCCGTATCGACCGTTCAAGCCAGATCAAACGGTCTGAAACGGAACGCATGGTTTGAATGCGCACAGATGAAAAACGGCCCAGAACTGCGCACATTTATCTCCCGTGCGGATACGCACTTTCAATACGCCGGATGACCTCGGCGGTCGTGGTGACCTCTCCGAACTCATAGGCAATCGTCGTCAGCGATATACGCTGAACCTCCTCGGCTGAAACAGCACCGAACCCTACATCCGGGTAGTCCATTGCAGCATTGGCGTCACTCAGGGCGATAACCTTGTATTCCCGGTGCACGCCGTCCCTGATCGTGGTTTCACAACACACGTTGGTGACCGTACCGCAGACAATGATCGTGTCGACATCCCGCGCGCGCAGCACCGTGTCCAGGTCCGTGTTGTGAAAGCCGCTGTAGAACAGCTTGTCGACAATCACATCACCCGACTGGGGCGCGAGCGCTTCGATAACCTCAACGTCCGGATCATGCCGTGCCAGTATATGATCCACATTCGGGTACAAATCGCGCATGCGCCCGGTGTCCGAACCATCGCCGCGCACGATATGGCGCAGATAAACCACCGTCACCTGAGCAGCTCGTGCGGCCTGCAGCAGCTTCTGGATCGGCTGGACGATATCCGCCGTACTTTTTACGTACAACGCTCCAGTGGGCTCACAAAAGACTTTTTGCATGTCTACGACGATGACCGCCGTTCTGCGCGGGTTGATCGGCCATCGGACAAGGGGTTTGCTCATCGGGTTTACCTCGGCTATGCCTGACAGGCTGGTTGGGCATGGCAAGCAATAATCGTGCTGCATGTGACAGATCAATTCCCGGCGAAACAACCATCCATTGAACACCCACGGCGATCATACAACACCGACGGGCATGTGCCTCGCGCGCTAGCTCTGCCGTCCCAATTGCATTGAAAACACAAGGAACGTAGTCATGAAGCCAGGTTTCGTAACGCAAAAAGAGTCGTGTGTACCTCATCTGAAAATTCAGTGCCTTCTATTGCTCACGCTTGCTTTGACGGGATGCGGAACAATCAACACAACGTTCAGGCCCGATTCCGTCGCAGGTGAAAAGCTCACTGACTGGAAATCAAATTGCTCCTCCATTCCGCGCGTTTACAGCGGAGTTATGCTCGATTTCTGTGAACTGAACGCAGAACCCAAACAGAGTAGCGCTTATCAGAAGACCAATGCTCCCGAGTGGGTTTTACTGGACATGGGCTTATCAGGCATCGTAGATACATTGCTCCTGCCTTACACGATTTATCAGCAAAACCAATACGGCTATATCAACGCAAGCCGCTTTAAATAGCGGCTGAGCTCGGTTTTCGGACCCCATCACTTTCATCGCGCCCAATAAAAAACCCCGCAGACGTTAATCTGCGGGGTTTTGAATAGTGGAGGCCGAGGTCGGAATCGAACCGGCGTAGGCGGATTTGCAATCCGCTGCATAACCATTTTGCTACTCGGCCTCAAACGAAAGATGCTTCACTTAAACATCAAACGTATTTTCATTTCGCGGGAAACCGGTATTTCTTTGGCTTCCAACCCATTGAATCTAAAGGGTTTTTTTCAATTCCTCGTTCAGGAATGGACGCAATTCTGTACTGGTTCGCATGTCATGTCAAGAACGAGGAGAAAATAATTCGCTCACTACGCGCAGGTGTAACAGCTAATCAACCTGACGCTCCAGAGGCGCATACGGTTTGAAGAAGCCTGCCCCCATCCAGTGCGGTGTTTTTTCCGTGGTCAATGGCTGGGCGCGCTGGTAGCTGTTCGCGTTTTTCGAATAGCCTTTGTGGTCGTACTCGGCCATGAACGGGTACGGGAAGACCTTGCGGGTACGCCCGCGATTACCGACGTTTTCATTGACCATCGATGCTGGCAGGGCTTTTGGCAGCGGTCTCTGCCGGTTGCCAGCCTTCTCGGGGCCTGCCTGTCGGGCGACGATCGCATCCGGTGCCTGGCTTTTTTCAACCCAGGCCATGATCGGCGTCAGCAGATCAACCAGGCTTGGCCCTTCCCCGCCGCCGCAGTGATAAACACCGGGCAACATATATAGCCGTGAGAACGCCTCGGTGCGTGTCTTGCCCATCTGTGCTTCGACCGCCTCGTGGTACGCCAGGGTGTTGAGCGGCGAGATGTTCGGGTCGGCCCAGCCGTGCCAGAGAATCAGCTTGCCGCCGCGGCTGGCGAATGGTGACAGGTCCGGGTTGGTGGCATCGTATAGCGCATGAAGCGGGCGTAGTTGATCAAAGGTTTTCTTGTCGAAGTTCAGTGCGTTCAGATCGAAATCCGCGCTCGGGTTCTTTTCGAACACCACATTGCGAATGGCCTCCAGTGCAGCCGTTTCGCTGTAGACGGGCTGATCGGCGCTGACCGGCACGAATACGCCCGCCCAGGCCAGTTCCGAGCCAGGCTGCGGCCCGCCCAAGGTCAAATGTTCGCCACTGACAGGGTCTTTCGGCCCCTCGTAAAAACGTCTGACAGCAGCCACTTCTTCTGCGCTCAGGCAATTGGCAGTGTCGGCTGCTGTCTTGCATTGCAGTACGGCGGGGTCGAAGTGGCAGACGCGTGGGTCGGATACAAGGCCATCGATTTGCCCGTCCAGCACATCACATTGGGCGAGTACGGCCTTGTGCAGCAGTGGCAGTCTGGACGCGAGGAGAATCGGCTTGCCGTCTGCCCCTCGGTTGGAGCGGGCCATCCAGCCGTGGTACAGCATTTTCTGTACCTGAAAGTTGAGCGCAGGAGCCCCGGCGATGATGCCGTCGAAATCGTCCGGGTAACGCTGGGCCTCGATCAGGGCCTCGCGGCCGCCGTCCGAGCAGCCACTGAAGTAGGCGTATTCGGCTTTGCGGCCATAAAACGCAGTGATCAGTTTCTTCGACGCCAGCGCGGTGAGGTGCACGCCACGGTGAGCGAAATCGGCGCGTTTTTGCGGGTCGTCGCCAAAATGGTTATCTGCCGCCTGATGCCCCATGTCGGTGGAGGCTACTGCAAATGCACCGGTATCAAGCGGCTTACAGCCATCAGCGGCGCGTACGGTCGAGTTGATGTTGCCACACAGCCCACCGCAGCCGACTTGCAGGTAGCGTTGTGCCCAGGTGCCGGTAGGCAGTTCAAGCCTGAAGTTTATCTGCGGTGCCAATCGGCCTTCCACGGCACACACTGCTACATCGTTGCGCATTGATTCACTGGCCGATAGCACACGACTGCCCTGCCCGCCGATATCGTTGAGGTCCACGCCGGTCAGCGCAGAGCACGCGCTGACCGGCTTGACCACCGCAAGCTGGGCAATGTTGTCGGCAGTTGCAGAGGACGGCGTACGAGCCTGGGCTGGCGTCTGAATGATAAGTGAAGTGACCAGCAGCGACAGAGCGCGGACGTACTTCGGCTGGGAGGGTTTCATGAGAACTCCTGTTCATGAAGGATCAAAACCACAGTGCGAGCACCTAAATGACCGCACTGCAGGTAAGGGTAAAACGTTTAAGCGAGGCAATTATTCAAAGGCTAGTAGAAAAAGTCATCCCGGATTCCATCCGCCGCCCATGACCTTGTAGAGCGTTACCCGGTTGCTCTGCTCGGTAAGGCGAAGGGAAATCAGCTCCTGCTCGGCACTGTACAGCGAGCGCTGGGACTCAAGTGCCTCCAGATAACTCTGCGACCCGCCGCGATACAGGGCATCGGCCAGTTCGTAGCTCTTGCGACTGGCATCGGTATAGGCCTGTTGTGCAGCCACCCGCTCGTCCAGCGTGCTGCGCACCGCCAGTGCATCGGCCACTTCTTTGAACGCAGTCTGAATCGTCTGCTGATAGGTCTGGATCTGAATCTGGTTTTCCACCTTGGCCGAGTCAAGCGTGGCCTGATTGGACCCGCCATCGAAAATCGGCACGCTGATGCTCGGCGCAAAGCTCCATGAGCCGCTCCCGGACGTGAACAGACCTGACAGGCTGGTACTGGCAGAGCCTGCATTGGCGGTGAGGGTGATGCTGGGGAAGAACGCGGCACGCGCTGCGCCAATGTCGATGTTCGCTGCTTTGAGGCTGTGTTCGGCGCTCAGCACATCCGGACGACGTTGCAGCAGGCTGGAGGGCAATTCGTCCGGCACCTGCACCAGTTGCGCCACGGATGGCACGTCGGCAGTGGGCAGAAGCTCCTCCGGCAGATCGCTGCCCACCAGCAGGCGCAGGGCGTTGCGGTCCTGAAGAATCTGGCTTTTATACTGCGCCACATCGCCCCTCGCCGACTCTACCGTGGTTTGCGCCTGAGCCACTTCCAGGCCGGAAGAGCCGCCCAGAGCATGGCTGCTTCTGGTCAGGTCGTAGCTTTGCTGCTGGCTGGCCAGCGTATCTTCAGCCAGTTTCAAAAGCTGGTTGTCGGCAGCCAGGGTGAGCCAGCCGGTCGCGACTTCGGCAATCAGGCTGATCTGCGTGCTGCGCCGGGTTTCGGTCAAGGCCAGGTAATCCTCGAGCGCTTCGTCCTGAAGGTTCTGGATACGCCCGAACACATCCAGTTCATAGCTGCTCAAACCCAGTTGCGCGCTGTACTCATGGCTGATCGACGACTTTCCGGTCATTGAGGTCGATGACGGCGTGCGTGTATGCGTGCCGCTACCACTGGCATCAATGGTCGGCAGGCTCGCTGCACGCTCGATACGGTATTGAGCCTGGGCTTTCTCGACATTCAGGCTGGCCAGGCGCAGATCACGGTTATTCACCAACGCCAGGGTTTGCAGACGTACCAAACGCTTGTCGGTGAAAAAGTTCTGCCAGTCGATATCCGTGGGCACGCTGCCTGACGCGACAGGTTGGCCCGCCGTCGCCGGCAGCCATTGGCTCGATACAGGCGCTTCGGGGCGTTGATAATCTGGAGCCAGGTTGACGCAGCCTGTGAGCAGCGCCGAGAAAGCCAGCGAAGGCCAGAAAAGACGCATCATGCTTCACCTGTAGATGTGGATTGGGCAACCGGAGCATTGCCTGCAGAACGACTGAAGCGGCGACGGACTTCGACGAAGAACAGCGGCACCAGAAAAATACCCAGCACGGTGGCGCTGAACATACCGCCCAGCACGCCAGTGCCGATTGCATTGCGCCCAGCCGAGCCTGCGCCGGTGCTGAGGGCCAGCGGCAGCACACCGAACATGAACGCCAGCGAAGTCATCAGAATCGGACGCAGTCGTTGCCGGGCGGCAAGAAGGGTCGCTTCATGCAGGCTTTTGCCCTGTTCCTGAAGATGTTTGGCGAACTCGACGATCAGAATCGCGTTTTTCGCCGCCAGGCCCACGGTGGTCAGCAAGCCCACCTGAAAGTACACGTCATTGCTCAAACCGCTGAGCCGTGTCGCCAGAACCGCGCCGACAACGCCCAGAGGCACCACGAGCATGACCGAAAACGGTACTGACCAGCTTTCATACAAGGCCGCCAGGCAGAGGAACACAAACAGCACTGAAACCGCGTAGAGCATGGGTGCCTGAGAGCCGGACAAACGCAGCTGGTAGGACTGTCCGGTCCACTCGTAACCAATGCCTTCGGGAAGCTGCTTGATGATCGTTTCAACGGCATCCATTGCCGTGCCCGAGCTGACACCCGGCGCAGGATCACCCACCACTTCAAGCGACGAATTGCCGTTGTAGCGTTCCAGCAACGGCGAGCCATAGCTCCAGCTGCTGCGGGCAAACGACGAGAACGGGACCATTTCGTCATTGCTGTTGCGCACGAACCAGTGGTTCAGATCGGCTGATTGCATGCGCGAAGCAGCCTCGCCCTGCACGTAGACTTTCTTCACTCGCCCCTGATTGAGGAAGTCATTGATGTAGCTGCCACCCAGCGCAGTGGACAGGGTCGAATTGATGTCGCTGGTAGACAGGCTCAGCGCACCGGCCTTGCGGTCATCGATGGTCACTTTTAACTGTGGGGTGTCGTCCAGGCCGTTGCTGCGTACGCCCAGCAAGCTCGGGTCCTTCTTCGCCAGCTCGATAAACTGCTCGCGTGCCGCGACCAGCGCCTCATGCCCCACGCCGCCAAGGTCCTTGAGCTGCACATCAAACCCCGAACTCTGCCCCAGCCCGCGCACCGCAGGCGGTTGCATGACAAACACGCTGGCGTCGCCAATGCTTGACAGCGCCAGCGTTGCCCGCTGAGCCACCTGCGCTGCGCCCTGCCCCTTGCCGGAACGCTCGCTCCAGTCCTTGAGCTTGATGAACGCCCTGGCAGTGTTCTGGCTGTTACCGCCCATCCCCAGCCCGGAGATACTGATCAGTGCCTCGACCTCCGGCTGCTTGAGCATGTAGGTTTCGAACTGCCTCATAACCGCTTGCGTACGGCTGTCGGTAGCGCCTACCGGCAGCTGGATCTGCGCCATCAGCGCGCCCTGGTCCTCATCCGGCAAAAACGATGTGGGCAGGCTGACATAACCCACCGCCATGGCCACCAGCACCAGCACGTACACCAGCAGAGCCCGCCCGCGATGGTTGATCACACCGCTTACGCCTCGCTGGTAACGGTCGGCGCTGCGGTCGAAGGAACGGTTGAACCAGCCGAAAAAGCCGCCCCGTTGTGCATGCAACTGAGCGTCCGAGGCTTTGAGCATCGTCGCGCACAACGCTGGCGTCAGGGTCATTGCAACCAGTACAGAGAGCAGCATGGCCGAAACGATAGTCACCGAAAACTGCCGGTAGATAATCCCGGTGGAGCCGCTGAAAAAGGCCATCGGGATGAATACGGCGCTCAGCACCAGCGCGATGCCGATCAGCGCACTGGTAATTTCATCCATCGATTTGCGGGTCGCCTCCAGCGGGCTCAGTTGCTCTTCGCTCATGACCCGCTCGACGTTTTCCACCACCACAATCGCATCGTCGACCAGCAGGCCGATGGCCAGGACCATGGCAAACATGGTCAGGGTATTGATCGAATAACCAAACAGCGCCAGCACGCCGAACGTGCCCAGCAGCACCACCGGTACGGTAATCGCCGGAATCAGCGTGGCGCGCAGGTTCTGCATGAACAGAAACATGATCAGCACCACCAGTACGATTGCCTCACCCAGCGACTTCACCACTTCTTTGATCGACAGGCTCACGAACGGTGTCGTGTCATAGGCAATCACCGTCTTCAGTTGCATCTGCGTAGGGTAGAACGGTTCCAGTTCCTTGAGTTTGGCCTTGATCGCTTCGCCAACGCTCAGCGCGTTTGCGCCTGACGCCAGTTGAATGCCCATTGCCGCCGCAGGCCTGCCATTGAGCGCCGAATTGATGTCGTAGCTCTCGCTGCCCAGTTCCACCCGCGCCACATCGCGCAGGAGCACAACAGCACCGTCGCTGGAAGATTTGACGACCACGTTTTCGAATTGCTCAGGCGTCTGCAGCTTGCTGCGGGCGCTGATGGTCGCGTTCAGTTGCTGGCCGGTCACCGCAGGCAAGGCGCCCAACTGGCCTGCCGAGACTTCGGTGTTCTGCGCCTCCAGCGCCGAGCTGATGTCGGAGGGCATCAGTGCGTACTTTTCCAGCCTGGCCGGGTCCAGCCAGATACGCATGGCGTAACCCGAACCCAGAGTCTGCACGTCGCCGACGCCATTCACACGGCTGAGTTGGTCGAGCAGCGTGCTGGAAATGTAATCACCTATCTGCGTACCCGTGACACTTTCGTTATCGGATGCCAGGGCAACCAGCATCAGAAAATCGGAACTGCCCTTGGTCACCGTCAAACCTTCACTCTGCACGCTTTGCGGCAAACGTGATTCAGCCTGTTGCAGCTTGTTCTGCACCTGCATCTGCGCCACATCAGGGTCGGTGCCTGCGGCGAAGGTCAGGTTGATGCTCGCACTGCCCGCAGAGCTGCTGGAGGCGGACATATAAGTCAGCCGGTCCAGCCCCTTCATCTGCTGCTCGATGACCTGGGTAACCGAGTCTTCGACGGTCTTGGCCGATGCGCCAGTGTAGGTGGCCGAGATCTTTACCGTCGGTGGCGCGATATTGGGGTATTGCTCAAGCGGCAGCTGGCTGATGGACAACCCGCCGGCGAACATGATGCAAATGGCAATGACCCAGGCGAAGATGGGACGATCAATGAAGAAACGAGCCATGTTCAGCGCTCCTTCACGTCAGCGGCAGCGACAGTGCCGCTCGGCGATGGCGAATTCGAGCTGTCGGCGTTCTGAACACTGACTTCGGTGCCCACCGGCGTTTTCTGCCCGCCCTCGACCACCACCTGCTCATTGGCCTTGAGCCCGCTGCTCACCCACCACTGGTTGCCCACTGTGCGGTCGACACTGATCACCCGCTGCTCGATCTTGCCGTCGACCACCAGTAACACGGTGGTCTGGCCGCTGGCACTGCGGCTGACGGCCTTTTGCGGAATCAGGATCGCGTTGTGATCCTGCGCCTGCTCCAGCACCGCTACCACGTACATGCCCGGCAGCAACAGCCGCTCGGGGTTGGCAAAGCTGGCACGCAGCGTCACGGTGCCGGTGCCTTCATTGACGCTGACGCCACTGAATTGTAGGCGGCCGTCGTGGTTATAAGTGCTGCCGTCATCCAGCTTAAGGGTGATTCGGGCTTGCCCATCGCCGTTGGTTTGCAGCTTGCCACTGGCCAGGTCGCGCTTGAGACGCAGCAACTCGGTGGTGGACTGCGTGACATCGACGTAAATCGGGTCCAGTTGCTGAACCGTGGTCAGCGCCGTGTCCTGCTGGGCCACCACCAATGCACCGGGGGTGACGGTCGAGGTCTCGATACGGCCACTGATGGGCGCGGTAATACGTGTGTAAGCCAGGTTGATGCGCGCGGTCTGCACATCGGCCTCCGCCACTTTTACCTCCGCCGCAGCGGTCAACAGACTGGCCTCGGCGTCTTCTTTATCCTGCTGGCTGATGGCATCTATCTTTGCCAGTCCAATATCTCGCCTGGCGGTCGCCTGCGCCGATTTGAGCGTGGCACGGGACTTGGCGAGCGTGGCCTGTGACTCCGCCAGCGCAGCCTGGTAGGTCGCACTGTCGAGCTCATACAAAGGCTGGCCGGCCTTGACGTCAGCACCCTCGACGAACAGCCGCTGCTGAACGATGCCACTGACCTGCGGCCGTATCTCGGCGACCATGAACGCTTGAGTGCGCCCCGCCAGCTCGGTGGTCAGCGCCTGGCTGCGTGGCTGGACAGTGATGACCGACACGCTTGGTTTTGGCGCAGCGGGCGGCGGATCATCCGCCGAACAACCGCTCAGAAGACTGATAAGGGCTGCGTAGATGACAAAGGTCACCGTCATCAGGTATTTGGCGAAAATCTTGCTCGACATGTTTGCCTCAGGACGTTGTGGCGAAAGCCTGATGTCAGAGTGCGAGGCAAATGTGCAGGAAAATTGAAGATTGCTGCGCCGACTTGAAACTTGCGGTCACGAAGGCCTAAATGGACGCCGTCTTCAGGGAAAACCCGAGCTTTCATGAAATCGAGCATCTCCACCAAATTATTTGTCGCGGTACTGGCCAGCGTGCTGTCAGTGATCCTGATCATGGGTCTGACTGCGAACTGGAGTTTTGCCCGTGGCTTTCTGGGTTATCTCAACGAGCAGGCCATGCAGCGTATGTCGCCGGTCCTGCCGCGGCTGGCCGTGGCCTATGCTCGCGAAGGCAGTTGGGAGTTCATGCGTGACAACAAGGATCGCTGGTTTGAGGTGATGCGCCCGGAGCCCGCACAGGACTTCGCCATTCCAGGACTGGCAACACCCCCCACTTCCGATCTGACTGGTGCAGTGTTTCGAATCGCCCTGCTGGATGCGCAGAAGAACCTGGTAATGGGGTTTCCGGGCGTGCATGACGATGAGTTCATGCGCCCGGTGGAAGTCGCCGGCAAAATCGTGGGCTGGCTGGCCGTCACACCCTTTCAGAGCGTCAGTGAAGCGGGTGGCGAGCGCTTTCAGCAGTACCAGCTGCGCGCCAGCCTGGCGATGGGTGTGCTGTCGCTGCTGCTGGCCGTGCTGATTGCCTGGTGGATTGCCCGCACGCTGCTCGACCCGGTCAAGCGTGTGGCCGCTGCAACCCATCGGCTCGCCGCCGGGGAATACAGCAGCCGCGTGGCGGTTTCCTCCAATGACGAGGTCGGTCAACTGGCGCGCGACTTCAACCAGCTGGCGTACACCCTGGAGCGCAATGAGAAGATGCGCCGCGAATTCATGGCCGACGTGTCCCATGAGCTGCGCACCCCACTGTCGGTACTGCGTGGCGAACTGGAAGCCATCGAGGATGGCGTGCGCACCCTGGATCAGGCATCGATGAAGTCGCTACAGGGTGAAGTCGGCATGCTCAGCAAGTTGGTGGATGATCTCTACGAATTGTCCCTGGCGGATGTGGGCGCCCTGACCTACCGCAAGGTCGACTGTGACCTGGCAGAGCTGCTGACAAACATCACTGAAATGTTCGAGGAGCGTTGCGCCGCGCGTCAATTGAGTTTGCAGCTGGAACTTGCGACTCACCCCTTGTCGGTACACGCAGACCCAGGCCGCCTGCAACAGTTGATCAGCAACCTGCTGGAAAACTCGGTGCGCTACACCGATGCCGGTGGCACGGTGCAGGTTCGCGCAGCCATGCGCGATGATGAAGTGTGTATCGAAGTCATGGATTCCGGCCCCGGCGTCGATCCAGCACAATTGCCCAGGCTGTTCGAACGCTTCTATCGCGGTGAAACATCGCGTAACCGCGCCAGCGGCGGTGCGGGTCTGGGGCTGGCGATCTGTCACAGCATTGCCCTCGCCCACGGCGGCAGCCTCAGCGCCGACCATTCGCCCACAGGCGGCCTCTGGCTGACCCTGTGCCTGCCTGGACGGCTGCGACCATGACCACCGAAACGCCGATTCTCATTGTCGAAGACGAACCCAAACTGGCATCGCTGATGCGCGACTACCTAATCGCTGCCGGTTATTCGACCCATTGCCTGAGCAACGGTCTGGAGGTAGTGCCAGCAGTCAGAGCCCAGCCGCCGCAACTGATCCTGCTGGATATCATGCTGCCAGGTCGCGATGGCATGGACATCTGCAGGGAGCTGCGCAGTTTCAGCGCCGTGCCCATTGTCATGATCACCGCGCGGGTCGAGGAAATCGATCGTTTGCTGGGCCTGGACCTCGGTGCGGATGACTACATCTGCAAACCGTTCAGCCCGCGTGAGATGGTAGCCCGCGTCAAGGCAATACTGCGTCGTACTTCCTCAACCGACCCGCACACGCCCAAGGGTTTGCAGGTGGACGAAGCGCATTATCAAGCCTCGTTCAATGGTGTCAGCCTGGACCTGACCCCGGTTGAGCTGCGTCTGCTGGCCACTTTCGCCCGCTCACCGGGCCGGGTCTTTTCCCGAGACCATCTGCTGGACCGGCTCTACTCGGATCATCGCGTAGTAACCGACCGCACGGTGGACAGCCACATCCGCAACCTGCGTCGCAAACTGGAGCAGGCCTGTCCTGGTCAGGACCCGATCCAGTCGCTTTACGGCGTGGGCTACAAGCTCGAGCTTTGACCGTCACAGCGTTGAGCACACGTCATCATCCATGCCGTTCCAAGCACCCAACATCGGACGCGGAGCGTCTAGAACGGCATGCGACGCAGAGCGCCGCACGATAGTTACGATGATCGTTCCGCACGCTCCAGCGTGGGAATGCCGTTCGTGACGCTCCGCGTCACAAATCTGCGCCGCGCCGCAACCTCAAGACCGGACGCAGAGCGTCCAGAACTGCATGCGACGCGGAGCGCCGCACGATAGTTGGGATTATCGTTCCGCACGCTCCAGCGTGGGAATGCCGTTCGTGACGCTCCGCGTCACAAATCTGCGCCGCGCTGCAACCTCAAGACCGGACGCAGAGCGTCCAGAACTGCATGCGACGCGGAGCGCCGCACGATAGTCGGGATTATCGTTCCGCACGCTCCAGCGTGGGAATGCCGTTCGTGACGCTCCGCGTCACAGATCTGCACCGCGCCGCAACCTCAAGACCGGACGCAGAGCGTCCAGAACTGCATGCGACGCGGAGCGCCGCACGATAGTCGGGATTATCGTTCCGCACGCTCCAGCGTGGGAATGCCGTTCGTGACGCTCCGCGTCACAGATCTGCGCCGCGCCGCAACCTCAAGACCGGACGCAGAGCGTCCAGAACGGCATGCGACGCAGAGCGACGCACGATAGTCGGGATTATCGTTCCGCACGCTCCAGCGTGGGAATGCCGTTCGTGACGCTCCGCGTCACAGATTTGCGCCGCGCCGCAACCTCAAGACCGGACGCAGAGCGTCCAGAACTGCATGCGACGCGGAGCGCCGCACGATAGTCGGGATTATCGTTCCGCACGCTCCAGCGTGGGAATGCCGTTCGTGACGCTCCGCGTCACAGATTTGCGCCGCGCCGCAACCTCAAGACCGGACGCAGAGCGTCCAGAACTGCATGCGACGCGGAGCGCCGCACGATAGTCGGGATTATCGTTCCGCACGCTCCAGCGTGGGAATGCCGTTCGTGACGCTCCGCGTCACAGATTTGCGCCGCGCC